>JAUVET010000184.1 GCA_030594665.1 Methanosarcinaceae archaeon | reverse complement strand
TGTATATAAAAACGCTATGCTGCATTGTGATATGTTTGTTTTATAATAGTATATAATTTATAAAATTATATAGTCCGAGTTAAATCGACCGGAGGGAGATTTTTTTCGGTTGAAATGCCGCGGAAAAGTCCATATCATTTGTGCCAGTGGTGTGGGAATATGACGCGCTGCGCGCGTGCGGTAGCACCGTTTTTATAATTAACTCGTTAAATCGCCTGCGTCATAACACAACTATCAATGACGCACTGGCTAAACAAATACGAAAAAACAAAGGGGAGGTGGTGCTAAATGTGCATACGGAACTATTCAATTTGATTGGTACAGATGCTAGATTGACGCCATAGTTTCTATCCCCTATCAAATACCACATCATGCACCCGTCCATAGAACTGCTTAATGTCGCATTCCATCTCATTTGCCACCAACAATGCAGCAACCTCTATCTCCACAAGGTCGGAAAGTTGTTCCTGTTTTGCATTTATTCTAGCTGCAATGTCTCGCAGCCCCATTCCTGTAGTTGTGGAAACGTAATCCATAATATTTTCCAATAACGTCTTTTCCTTGAACAGATCGACATCCGGTTTGAAGCCATGAGGCATATTAATAACATCAAGATCAAAAACAGGTTTGAGTGCCCCGTCATCAAGTGTCAGGAGTCTGGACTTAATGCCCAGGTCACGTACCTTTGATGCTTCATCAGGTGACATCCATTTAAAGTCAAAAGAAAGTGCGAATTCAAAATCCCTCATAGAAAGTGAGGTCGTCGCATTTTTTTTAAAAGGTGCTGCAACCACCAATTTAAGTTCATTCACCTGTCCCATCAGGCACCACGTCGCAGTTCCTCGATAATAGTATCGGCAACCCTGGCACATTCGGTATGACAGGGACCGTCTATATGATTTACCTGAAGTGTTAATATGTTGTTTTCAAGAATTATTCGCACAAGATACATATCGCCCTTAAAAGGAACCCGATTATATTTTTCGTCAAGATAACTGTATTTTAACGTGATCTTAAAGTCGATTATGCCTTCAGGTTCGATAGTATCAATGATCTCATCAACATTCTTATAATTGATCGGTACAAAATCCACCCCATTGGTCATGATCTCAACATTTATCTCACGTTTTGCCTGAATGCGATGTCCTCTCTGTGTAACAGATTCTGTCACGAACATTCCGAACTTGCCATCTATACTCGCCATGACCTTTACAAGGAACGGCAAATCAGAATGGTAACAGTATTTTTGCTCAAATTGTATTTCCCTGTGCGGGAAACGATGATAAATTCGTTTTCGCATCATTTGAAACCTTATTTGATTACATTGTATTAATAACCTTATGTAATAATCGACATCGATAAAGCACCATCAGGACAAAGTACACAACAATTAACTCTATGACTTCACCCTGTAATATTGGTTATATCCATTTATTTAAAAACTTCTAAAGAGTCACCAGTTTAGCATCCAATATTCCTTCAATATTCCTCATCTGATCCAGTATAGCATCCGGCACTTCAGAATCAACATTAAGCGCCATAATAGTCGTCCCGCCGATCTCAACCCGTCCGACCTGCATACCTGAAATATTAATGTTGTTCTCACCAAGCAGGATACAACATGGTCCGATCACATTTGGCCGGTTGACATGGTTTGAAACGATCATGAAACCTGATGGAAGGATATCTACACGATAATCATCGATCCGGATGATCTTTGGCTCGTTGCCGACAACTGCACCTGCAACAAGTTTTGTTTCAGGGCCTTTTGTAAGTTTGATCCGTATCGTTGATACAAGTTCTCCTGAAGTTTCAGACTTGCTCTCAACAACCTCTATCTTGCGTGACTTCGCAAGTGTCGGAGCATTCACGTAATTCACACCGGAACCAAGTGCGGTCTCAAGCAGACCTTTCAATGCCGCGACCGTCACAGCTCTTGTATCCTTTTCAGATATCTCGCCATAATATCCTATCTCCGCCTTTTCACAATTGCCGCCCATAAGCTGCCCGGCAACACTTCCCATAGTTTCGGCAAGTTTGATATATGGCGCAAGCACAGCCATAACCTCAGGTTTGACTGACGGGATATTGATCGCATTCTTTGCACTGCCGCCATTCAATACTGATATGACTTCATCCGCAACCGATACTGCAACATTGATCTGCGCCTCTTCGGTCGATGCACCAAGATGCGGGGTCATAATTACATTGTCAAGATCTATCAATGGGCTGTCAAATGGAGGTTCATTCACAAACACATCAAATGCCGCACCTGCGACCTTGCCACTTTTCACGGCATCTGCGAGAGACTCTTCGTTAATAATACCACCGCGTGCGCAGTTGATGATACGTACACCGTCTTTCATCAAAGCGAACTGCTCTGCATCAATAATATTTCGTGTCTCTTTGATGAGCGGGGTGTGCACGGTTATAAAATCGGCACGCTCTGCAATCTCATTGACCGTTGCGAGTTCAACACCCAACTCCTGTGCGCGTTCCCCTGAAATGAACGGGTCGTATGCAAGTATGCTCATTTCAAGTCCCTGTGCACGTTTGGCAACCTCTGCACCAATGCGTCCGAGTCCTATGACACCTAATATCTTGCCATTGACCTCAGTTCCCATGAACAATTTGCGCTCCCATTTCCTTGACTTTAGGGATGCATTTGCCTGCGGGATATTCCTTGTAAGCGCCATCATCATCGCAATGGTATGCTCGGCAGCCGAAAGCATGTTGCCTTCCGGCGCATTGACTACGATAATTCCTTTCTGTGTCGCTGCATCAATATCGATATTATCAACACCGACCCCTGCCCTGCCGATGATCTTCAACTTCCCTGCCGCATCGATCACATTCTTTGTAACCTGTGTTCCGCTTCGGATCACAAGCGCATCGGCATCCTTGATCTTATCAATAAGTTCGTCTTCAGAAAGACCGGTTGAGATGTCAACTGTAAAATGTTCCTTTAGTTTTGATATTCCTTCTTCTGATAATGAGTCACTGACTAATACTTTCATTGTATGATTCTCCATGTGTAAATTATGATAGGTGTTTTGGATTTGACTATTTGTGTTGATTACTATGCTAATGTAATTTAAGGACTACTAAATACAATGGCTGGTGTTCAAATATATTTAGCATTTAGTAATTTAGTATTTAGAGTACTGATGTTTTGAGGACATATCGGCTGCTTGTTCCAATAAATTTATACATTTTATTACCAATGTTATGTAGAATGTTTAAATTTCATCACTTTTCCGACAGTCTCGTGTGGGCAACGTAAATACACATCAGTCCGATTTCACTCTGCACCTGGTAATGTCATCAGCACACCCATGTCCTCAAGGACATTCGCGATCTCCTTAAACGCAAGGAACAGCACTTTTCGCTGGCTGTCAACTGATCCGACCATTGGCTCGGAAGCGAACCAGATATCCTTTTCTGTACTCCCTCGTGTCACAGAAACACATGAAAGCATATCTGCCTGTGTCAACCTGTAGATCGAATCCTCACCGGTTGGTGTGACCCATACAGGGTGCATTGATTTCAAATTACCAATGAGCTTAGTCCAGTTAACTGATGCAGATGCCTCAAGGTTTAAGTGCAGATGTGCACGTTCACCTGTTGTCTTTTCATCAAGGTTTTTAAGGAACTTTGCATATTCCTTGCTTGACTCATCGACTTCCTGTTCATCCTTTTGTATGAGTTTTTCTGCAACATCACTGAAGAACGGTGCAAGGTTTAGATCGCCTGGAGGTTTGGTTGCAAAAGACACTCCAAAGAACGCGATTCCACTTAACAACATTCCCACGATGACACCGTGGTTCATGAATATAGGGTCTATGGTCTCAAGATAATAAGGTGACATTGGTTCAGTCTTTATAAGATCCACAACAATAAACCCGATCTGGACAACTGCCCCGACTATATGTCCTGCAAGTGCACCTTCCTTTGTTGCACGCTTCCAGTACAATCCACCCATGATCGGGAAGAAATATGATGCGCTTGCGATGAAAGTCGCTATGTGAA
>JAUVET010000056.1 GCA_030594665.1 Methanosarcinaceae archaeon | reverse complement strand
TTTCCTGACAGATATGGATAAACAAATATTATACAAACTCACAGCCGGACATCCATATTATATATACTCGCTATGCAACCGGCTTGAAATAATGTATGAAAGATACGGCAGGTTGGATGACATGGTGAAAAAAGCATTCGTGCTTGAAGTATGTTCCAAGGACGGAGACATCAACAAGCACTGCAACTATGTATTTTCAATCTCTCTTGCAAAAGCACGCGGTTATGCATCACTTCGAACAATACTGTTAGAATTGGCACAAAAAGATGGGCTGACACTTACAGAGATCAGCAGAATGATCAAGAGAAACACGGGCGAGACGTTGAGTTATCTCAATAATCTCATGAATGTCGATATGCTTATCAAACATGATAAAAAATATTATTTTAACGATCAAGTGTTACGGTACTGGGTCCAGATGTTCAGACTCGGGATCGAGCCCATGCTTCCAACCGATAGGGTGATCAATGAACTTGTATCCGAACTGGAGGAAAAATACCAACGGACATCCACTGAACTTGGATTTGCTAAATAGAGTGAGATACAGGATGTGATCGAGAGATTAAATGGTCAAAAGTAAACGGTGCGCTTTTTGGAATTACCGGAACAGTAAAACTGCCAAAATTTGAGACGGTTGGAAACTATTCCTCTGAAGACGGGCAAGTCGAGATCGATCTGGTTTGTACAAATAATGAAACATGGTTTGTTGAGATCAAATGGAAAAACCGTTCTGCAGGTGTTAAGGATATCAGGCAATTTTACACAAAAATAAAAAGCCGGAGCGAGAATATTGATGAAAACAAAGTGCACAGACTCTGGTTCATATCAAAAAGCGGATTTACAAGATCCGCGATTGAATTTTCTTCTGTTAATGATATTTTTATAAGCTCAAAGAGAGAGTTGGAAAGTATTGAAGCTATTTTGGGATAATCAAACGTTGCAACGGCACACCCAACTGCAGCAGAGCTGCGGGGTATAGTGATTAAGATTAAAAAATTAGAAATGTATTTCCCAAGGAATATAACTGTCAAACTTTAATCATAAATTACACCCTTAATTAAAGCAACGGTATATTACTTTGAAAACCCGTTTCAATGCAATAATCGTTGCTTCAATTTGAAAAAATCTATTCATGCCACCAAAGAAATCGTACCATCGGTACAACTTCACATTTTTATATGTGATATTATTATATATAACTATGACGCCATCGGGTGTCATAATAATACTCATAATGATGTGGTGCTCACACCTTTTTTAATTCGATATATCCATCACTTTCACTCCACATGGATTAGCCTTATGAAGTTACAGCACCATATCTGGAAGTACTTGAAATACAGCACAATAAGGAAATAAAAAATGACCGCAACAAAAATAATATACCTCGCAGCACCCTTATTTTCAGAAGCAGAACGAGAATTTAACCGCAAACTTCGTGATCAGGTAATTGAACGCGGTTTTTCCGTATTCCTGCCACAAGAAGACTCCAACGACACTACAGACATGCGGCATGAAGAAAAACAGAGTTACATTTTCAATGAAAATCTTAAAGCGATCGACAACTCCGAAATCATTATTGCAGTCCTTGATGGAGGTAGCGACGTTGACTCTGGCACTGCGTGGGAACTTGGCTATGCATTTGCCAACAAAAAAACAGTCCTTGCACTAAAAACCGATTTCAGGACACTGGGCTCGGAAGGCATCGTGAACCTTATGATAGAAATATCAATAGACTCACTCTCAACCAACATCAGCGGACTCATGGATACCCTTGAACAGTATCGTTGATCAAACGATCTCACCGCATTCAAAATCCACAATATCCTTATGCTGCATCGGTTCATCCACCTTTTTCCATACAATAACACCGGCAAGTACCATCAGAGCCGCACAGACATAGAACGGTGTCTCAAAAGTAACATATCCTGCAAGCAAACCACCAAATATAGGACCTATTGCCATTCCGCCTGCATAGGCTGTTGTGATCATACTGAGTTTTGAACCAACCATCACCTCGCCCGACAGGTCGCCCGCAAGTGCAATTACAGGAGTATCGATCGCTGCGATCGTAAAACCCTGAAGTGCACGAAGAAGTATCAACTGCTCAATACTTGCCACATAACCTGTACCGATCACAAGAGGAGCACTTAAGATCAAACCCCAGACTATCAACTTTTTCCTGCCTATCCTATCTGACAATGCACCGATCGGCGTTTGGAATATTAAACGAGCCAGCATATATGCAGACAGTGCGATCCCTAATGAAAATTCCGATGCCCCAAGTCGAATTTCATATTCGGGCAGAAGTGCAACGATCATCATGATGCCAACCATCATCATAAACATAGCACCTGAAAGAACAAGTATCGACCCTTTGCCATTCTCCACGTCCTCATCCACAATCTCCTTAACACAGGTGCTGTGCGTTTCTTTCACAAGAAGATTGACCAATACGAAACTCACAAGACCAAATGCGGCACAGAGGTAAAATGCGGTATTAAAACTGTAATACGTTGCAACCGCACCACCAATGACAGGACCCAGACCAAAACCCAATCCACGAATTGTAGAATATATACCAACAGCCTTACCTCTTGTAGCCGGAGTGGACAGGTGTGTGACCATCGCAATTATTGCAGGTATGGTTGCGCCAACGGTTATTCCCTGCACGATCCTGAGAACAAGCAACTGTTCATAGCTTGTAACGTGTGCGTACATCAGCGAAAGAATAGTATAGCCGATCAATCCAAAGATGATGAAAGGCTTTCTCCGGTCAAGCTTATCAGACAACTTCCCCATTATGGGCTGTGCGATCGCATTGAACAGACCAAAAACTGTCATCACAATACCGGCTTTAAGAATAAGCGGCATATCCGGCAATAGTGATGTTTGCAGATCAACTATGTACAGCGGTATCAGGGTGACTAGCATCCCTGTCCCCATGTCCTCAAAAAAACGAGACAGTGAAAGAATATACAATTCCCTATTGATACCATCTGATACTTGCGTTTTCATAGTACTGTTTATGCTACTGTTTTTCATTTTATTTTTCTCTTACATGTTAGATTCACAAATTACTACAAATTAGCCATATAAAAGAGTGTTGAAAATCGCACATGAAACTGAATATCGTAACAGGTGTTCATCCCACGTAGTTGTACATTCAGTTTATAATTGAACGATTCGCATAGATAAATTTAAATATTTGTACGGTATAGTACTACTTGTCCTATATCTAAAAAAATATGAATTTGGTTGGGTAAGGCGAAGTGGGTTGGACCAGGGTGGGGTTATCGTGCCCTTTTATTGTATAAAGTACCATAAAGGTACAATACAATAAATGGGCACAACTATTGATTTTCAGATTTTTAAAATTGTGTTAAAGCAAAATAATATCAAATACTTGAATGTTACTTCAATGCCATTTGTATTCTTGCTTCCAACTCCCTGATGTCAAAAGGCTTTCCAATATAATCACTTATACCAATATGCATTGCCCTGAGTTTATCTTCCACACTCGTTTTAGCAGACAATATTATAATAGGTAGATCTTTTGTAGCATTTTGTTTCCGTAGTTCTTCACACACTTCATAGCCATCCATACCAGGCATCATGATGTCTAAAATCAAAATGTCAGGTGATTCTGCGAAGACCATTCCTAATGCTTCTTTTCCATTTAAGGCTTCAACCACCTCAAAAATATCAGGGTTGAGGGAATCCCTGATAATATCTATAACATTTTTATCATCATCTGCAACCAGCACCTTGATCACATTTTTAGTTGTTTTCCCTTCTGTTTGTAGGAACCAGATCTTTGTAGGACCGATCTCTTCAAAATCAACCAAACATCTTTCTTTAAGTATTTCCAGGTACTTCAAAGCAGTTACCTTGCTCATATTTACCCGTTGTACTAACTCGCTGGTTGTCAACTTCCCTTCTTGCAATGCATAAAGTAATTCATTTTCTCGCCAGTGTATGTCCATTTGAAACCCCGTTCAAATTTGAATGAATTAACTATTCAACCATAGTCTACTTTAATGTTTCTGTGCATTGAACTGTGACTTCGATCGGTAGTAAAAAAGTAAAAGTGCTGCCTTTTCCATATTCACTTTCAACCATAATGCTTCCACCATGCAGCTCCACAAGTTGTTTTGAAATGGCAAGACCCAACCCGGTGCCGCTGTATTGTCTGGTATTTCCTGTATCAACCTGCTGGAACATATTGAATAATTTCCCCATATCAACATCCCTGATCCCTATGCCTGAATCCGAAACCGAGAATTGTGCCATATCACCTTCTTTTTTAGCGGTCAATGTCACTGTTCCTCCTTCTTTCTTGCTGAATTTCACTGCGTTGTTGAGCAGGTTTAAGAGTATCTGCTTTAATCTCTGCTGGTCGGCCTCTATAACGTCCAGTTGATGATCAATTTCGCATTTAAGGATCACATTGTGTGTTTCAGCATTTTCTTTTATGAGGTTAATTGTTTCATTCAGGACTTCAGGCACCGATATCTTTCCAATGGTCAGTTCTAACTTCCCTGCTTCTATTTTGGTCGTATCGAGAATATCGCTAATAAGGTGAAGCAGGTGACTGCTGCCTGTTAGGATATTATCCACATAGGACTCCTGTTTTTCGTTCAATTTCCCGTGTTTCATTTCCTTTAAGAGTAATGAAAAACCGATGATCGACGTAAGAGGAGTGCGAAGTTCGTGGCTCACAGTAGCTAAAAACTCGCTTTTGGCTTTGCTTGCATATGCAAGCTGCTCATTTTCAAGGCGTAATATCTCAGCCTGCTTGCGCTCCGTGATATCGCGTACAATGGTCAGGACTTCGTTTTGTCCGCTGACCACAAACCTTGTCTCATAATCATTTAATTTGCCATTCTCTTCAAGCTGGAACTCAAATATCTGGGTCTCACCGGTTTGCAGGGATTGCCCTGTGAAGTATACAGCCTGCTGAGCTACTTCTGCCGGCAAAAGCTCATTCAATTTCATATTTAAAAAATCATCCGGAACCAGTGGGCCAGGGTTTTTTGCCGCCTTAAAGTCCAGGATGGTGCAGTCTTTGCTGATCCGTAACATCATATCCGGTATAGCGTCCAGTAAAGCCCGATTTTTCGCTTCGCTTTCCTGTAGTGCCCCTTCCGCCTGTTTATGTTCCCGTCTTGCCTTTGCCTCCTGAAGTTCACGATCAATGACAGGAACCAAACGGGCCAGATTGTTCTTCATGATGTAATCATGTACACCTGCTTTCATGGCAGCTACTGCTGTATCCTCGCCTATCTTACCTGATACGATAATAAACGGCAGGTCCAGTCCGCTTTTCTGCATCAGTTTCAGTGCTTCAGGCGCACTGAAATGAGGCATGGAATAATCGGCAATTACAATATCCCACATCTGCCCGGCAAGAGCGTCAGTCATAGCTGCCGGTGTATCTACCCGTTCAGATATCGGGTCACAGCCGCCCCGCCTGAGTTCACGCAGCAGCAGAATAGCATCGTCTTCTGAATCCTCGACGATCAATACTCGAATTGGTGTGCCCATTTAAATGCTACTTTCTGTCATAGGAGATTCGTTCAAAACGAGCCAGTACAGCCCCAGCTGTTTCACTGCTTCTATAAATTTAGTGAAATCGACTGGCTTGCGAATATAGCTGTTTGCCCCCAGCTGGTAGCTGGCTATTAGATCCTGTTCTTCCCTGGACGAGGTGAGAACGACCACGGGAAGTAGTTTCGTTGGCTCGTAGTTTCGTATTTGCCGCAGCACTTCCAACCCATCCACTTTGGGTAGCTTCAGATCCAGCAGTAGCACCTGTGGGATATCACTGGTGTTGCGTCCTTCGTATGCCCCTGTGGCAAAGAGATAATCCAGCGCTTCGACGCCATCGTTCGCCACCACCACCTCATTCAAGATATTATTCTTCTTGAGTGCACGTAACGTCAGTTCTATGTCATCCGGATTGTCTTCTACCAGCAGAATGATCTGGTCGTTTTTTTTACCAGTTTGCATATTTCATGTCCACCTTAGTAATTATTGTATAAAAATTATAGTGTAAAAGATTATTGTATAAAGATAATAGTGTAAAGATAATAGTGTAAAGATCATAGTGTAAAGTAGAATGTTGCGCCCTGCTCTACTGCTCCTTTTGCCCACACCATGCCGCCGTGTCGGTGAACAATACGCTGTACCGTAGCCAATCCGATCCCGGTGCCGGTGAACTCAGTCGTACCGTGCAGCCGCTGGAAGGCACCGAACAGTTTATCGGCGTAAGCCATATCAAAACCGGCGCCGTCGTCGCGTACAAAATATGCCGATTTGCCGTTAACCTGTGTAATCCCACATTCTATTCTTGCCTTTGGATGCTTTCCGGTGAATTTCCATGCATTGCCAAGCAGGTTCTCCAGTAACACCCCAAGCAGCCTCTTATCTCCATTTACTTCCATCCCTTCTGCTATAACGAACTTCACCTGACGTTCCGGCTCCCTCTTCTTAAGTTCGACCGCAATAGCCTGCGCAAGGGCACTCAGATCTACAACCTCACGCCGCATCTCAGTGCGCGTCATACGTGAAAGATTTAGCAGATCATCGATGAGCCGTCCCATCTTCTGGCTGGCGGCGCGTACACGCGTAAGGTAATCTCTGCCCTGGGTATCCAGCTTGTCGGTGTAATCTTCCAGCAGGGCCTGGCTGAATCCATCGATACTGCGCAGGGGCGAGCGGAGGTCATGTGAAACTGAATAATTGAACGCTACCAGTTCTTCATTAATAGTTGCAAGTTCTACAGCATCCTGCTTCAGTTTCTCATGGGATTTTCTAAGTTCTTCTTCTCCTTTTGAAATTTTTCCACTCAACTCAGCGACCATGAAACCAATGACTATAAACATTAGGGATCGGATCTGGTCGTTATACGTTATTATATCCTCCCTAATATAAATGTGGCTAAGATTTAGCATTACGGCTAAAAAAATAGGAACGATCAAACCTTTTCTTTTCCACCACATGGCTGCGAATATGATCGGGATATAAAATAAATGGGTAAAAAAAACACCTGTTCCACATACCGCATGGAAATAATAAATAAGACTTGCAGATGCAGCTAAAAGGATAGCTACTACCAAAACTTTGTATTTTTCTGTTGGCTCGGACATCACTAGCTCCAATTATTCGCCGGGTTGTATGCAACTGCTTTAGTTTAATTCACAGCAGAAACAATTATGGAAGTAGACCGATCAAGTACAATAATATTGATATAATGTTGTCTGACTAAGCAGGTTGATATGGCAAGTTGATTGTCAATCTAAACAATTCCACTATTTCCGTATTCTGGTTCTTTTTATAAAATCTTGAAGGATCTTATTGTACATAAAGTATAACTTTATGTCAGTCTAACTCTGTCGAACTATCCGGGCATGAGTCCGGAGTCTTCAGGTAAATGCAAGCGTTAGCGAGCATTTCTCTTATTGGACATAATTTTAGAGTTATTATAGTAAACGTCTGATATAAGATTTTCGGGATTAAGCTGTCGAAAAGTATAATATTGATGTTGTTTTGAAGCTCTTCTGGCTTTAAATATCGCTTTAAATTTCATCAATGGTATTGAGTTTGTATGCCTGTTAATGCCTGTGTTAACAGCATATCCTGATAATCCAGCCAATTTTTACTAAAAACGGGTGAATGAAGTCCCCACTCCCCTACCCGCTAATTTTAGTAGGTTGCCTTGCACATTCTGGCAAATTATTACATGCTATACTTGTATTTAAATCTTTGTGAATCGTTCATTCATATTTAAACGATTGGGAAACTTCGATTGTTTGCCGGGTTTTGTCAATATACCCCACAAAACTGTACAATACCAATATCATGA
>JAUVET010000017.1 GCA_030594665.1 Methanosarcinaceae archaeon | reverse complement strand
GTCCATGCCAAGTTCATCCATATCCTTGCCAAAGAAACGTTCGAACACCTCACGTGTCCAGTGTGTTATGACCTGCCTGTTCGCCCATGCATAGTTGGCACCGCATGCCATTGCCTTGAAGTAGTTCTGGGCTTCAGTTGACTGGGCAGGCGCACAGGCAAGTTGCTTATCCGGCAGGTCGATGCCGTATTTTTTCACAGCCTGTGAAAGTACACGCAGGTGATCAGTGCATATCTGGTGTCCTGCCCCACGGGAGCCGCAGTGTATCATTATAGTTACCTGTCCTTCCTCAAGACCAAATGTAGATGCTACATCGGGGTCGTATATCTTATCCACATACTGGACTTCAAGGAAGTGATTGCCGCTTCCAAGTGTCCCGAACTGCGGTTTGCCGCGCTTTCGCGCTTTATCGCTCACCTGGGCCGGATCAGCGCCTTTGATATAACCACTACCTTCACAGTGTTCAATGTCAGCCTCAACCCCATATCCGGCTTCAACAGCCCAACGGGAGCCATGTGTGAAAGCATCATAAAGTTCACTGTCAGATGCACGGATCTTGCTTTTTGAGCCGACACCCGAAGGAATGTCACGGAAAAGCCTGGACATAAGTTCTTTAATGTGTGGACGCACGTCATCTTCCTGCAGATTCGTTCGGATAAGACGGACACCGCAGTTAGATACAACAAACGAACTCGCAACAAAATTGTGATGCTCGCTGCGCACCATGAAATCGTACACAAAATTGTTATGTTCTATCTCCTTCACAGACTTGATCGAATCCCAGACCATTCCTGAAGTTGCAATTGCAGATTCGGAAAGGAAATTCTCAAATGTTGAAAAATTTGATGCAATCCTTACAGGAGTATTCCGACCTTCGTAAACAGAACGCTGGATGAATCTCTTGTTCACATAAGTAGACTGCAATTTTGCACATATACATGAGATCGTTTCTCCCGCTTCCTTCAGCACCGCAGCCTCGCGCGCCGCATGTTCACGCTCATCGATTACCATCTGCTTTTTCTTCAGGTACACCACGGCCGCATTTGCAAGGTGGCGGCGCTTTTGGTTATACTCAAATCCGACCATACCCCATAATTTGATGAGATTGTTAAAAGTGCCGTTGACCTGCAACCTTAAGCGATATGATACATCCCCATTTTTGTTTGTGTATTCTTTTCTTTTTCCAATTCGGGATGAATCAATTCCAAAGTCTGCAAGAAGCGTGCCGATCTGGTCCAGGAATTCCTCAGCGTTGTTGATCAACTCTTCCCGCTTGTTCATGGAAAGGACAGGTGCATAGAAATTGTAACCGTGTCCGGTCAGGGTGGCAGGAGACGAGAGTTCTGCACCAAAAAAGGATGACAATAGTAGCCGCTTCTGCCACAGCCTGAGTTTGAATACCCACTCGGGCAGAAGATACTTTTGTAATGTCTTGTTACCAGGTTTCACGCCCATATACCACAGGAGCGCCGCAAGGGATGATGATGTCGTTTTAAAAGAATGCTCTTCCCTTGTGAATTTCACTTTTGCGTAGGATGTATCGATCTCATGATCGCGGGTTCTTGAATATATCCGCGACGGTACAAATCCCAATCTTTCAACATCGAGTCGGATATCTTCCAGATCATCCGGCTCCCCGTAGAACCAGATCGTGCCTTTGTTCTCGGTGAAATATAAAGTTCCATCTCCAAGAATAAAACCCATGAGTTTTAGCAGATAGGGTAATTTGTCGCTATCTGCCGCAAGCGGCAGAAGCTCACGTTTTTTTAGTTCTGCAACCGTCTGGTCCATGTTCTTTTGATTTATGTCTAAAGACCTGATGTCATCCTCTGTGACGATCACGGTCGGATCAGGTGCCTCATATTCGACACCTTTGAACGGAAATATCGCAATCTTTTGCCCTTTCTGCTTCAGGATATCTTTCACGCGGTTCATTCCATCAGGCGTGTAGAATGGATGTTCCCCTGATGCTGTGACAGTTTCTCCGGATTCGGTGGTGATGCAGTACACTTTTTCACTGGTCGGCAGTTCCATGAACGCATCAATCTCTGTGTTTCGTGGTTTTGTGCCAAAGTTCATGCACTTGATGCGATCAGTATTCCATTTGGTATCAAATTCCATTATAGGAATGGTATACCCATGTTCATGCAGGATGCGTGTGTCCCCGGAGAGGCAGTTAATGTCAAAACCCACACCACCCGGACTGATCACACCTTCCTCCTTATCGAATGCGGCAACTCCCCCTATAGGAAAACCATATCCAAGATGAGCGTCAGGCATTGCCATGGAGTACCTCTGGATCCCGGGCAGGGTCGCAACGTTCGCAATCTGGTCAAGGGTCTGTTTTTCAAGACCGTGCATAAGGCTTTCCGATACAAAGATGCGTCCTGGGACTCTCATGCCAAGCTTGTATTCTTTAGGTATTTCCCATGTATTGTCATCGATCTTTGTAACCAGACCAAAAGCGTCAGTTGTATCTGTTCCATCTGTCATTTTAGTTCCTCCCACCCGTTCTGATATTTCCAAATCTTGAAATGTAATGATAATATGTCGATAATGTGTATGAACATGTCGTTTGAATTTTGAACAATGTTAGTTTAGTTACGTATCCACTACGACCTGCACAACCCAACCATCCGTTGTTTCCTCTACTTTCAAACTGTTGTAGGTAACTGCCTTTACTTCGGTGTCAAACTTATGCCGCGATAGGTCGAGAGGTTCACCATAGGCAATAGCTGAGAGTGAATAATTTCCATCCTTTTCTGTTATGGCATCTATTTCGAACTTTTCAAATACCACCTGTTCGACCTCGAATAGGTAGAGAAGTTCAGATAACCAGTCTACAAGCAGCCCATCAAGGTCTTCTGATGTGAGTTCTATTCTTTCTGAAACCTCATCCGATATAGCACTGGTATCGACCATAACATTGAACATGGCAACAGCTGCATTTTGGAATGCTTCTTCCATTGTCATGCCGTATGCCCTGAATTTTGCATCGGCTGTGTGCTCCAGATATTCATATCCTTTAGTTGGCACTTGTATTGGCATAAATATTCAAATGGATTTATTGCTACATTAAGTTATCCAAAAATAAAAAGTCACATACAAGCGGCGCATCTTTTTTGTAAGGATTATAACCTCTTCCATATATGGATAATGCGCTGCAGTGCTGTGATATGGCTTCCAATTGCTATTGCAACCATTACCCAACCAAGTACTGAAAAGCCTGATACGCAAACCGGATATGCAAAATATATGATGGATGCCAATATTATCAGGGTGAGCCGGTCAGCTCTTCCCATCACACCTCCGTAATATCTGCCTATATTGAGTGCCTGCGCCTGTGTGCCAAGATAACTGGTGAGCAGGACTCCGACAATTGCTACTACTCCGATCTTCCAGTCAACATGTCCTCCCAGGAATATGCCGCAGATTATGAACACATCTGAATAGCGATCGATAACATGATCTAAGAAGTCACCTTTTGCACCTGCTATTTCGAGGTATCTAGCCATTGCGCCGTCTATTGCATCGAGAAATGAGTTTAAGAATACAAATAGTCCTGCAATGAGCACAATGTTGGGGTTGCCATCTGCGTAATAGTAGTATACTCCTGCCATTACAGCAAATATAAGTGATATGATTGAAACTGCATTTGGAGATATGCCTGCTTTTGCAAATATTTCAGCAACTGGCTCAATGAATTTTGATGCAAATGGTCGCAGGTAATTGAAGGTCATGTTTAATTTAGATAGTGCTTGTTTGATTTAATGCTTTTGTTATATTGAACCGGTTGTTAAGGTTGCGTTAAAGCTATGGTGCCGATCTAGCATCTGTGTCATTAAGTCAGACAGACACGTGCTAACATCCGCCTCGGGCACGTTATTACTCATCTTCAACAAGTGCGATCCGGGCGCAGTCAACTCCGTGCCATCTCCTGATATTAGCAACGACTTCCATATTAATTAAGGATAGTTAATGTGGATGTTACTAAATTTGTGTGGTGGCGCATCTTATTCAAGTACACAGGCGTTAACGAACAATGCAAATTTAGGTGATGGATGATGTGTAGCTCCTATAACTAAACTCATATTTTTTCTCTGCCTCGGCACAAACACATCAGAATAACACAATTGTGCATAATCTATTTATGCATAAAACCGTTATATAATTACATATGTTCGTAAACAGAACCCGTGAACTATCTATCCTGAACCAGCACAGGAAATCAATAAGATCAGGCTCAAGAATAAACATCGCGCTATTTGGGCTCAGGCGAATTGGAAAAACCGAATTGCTACTGCAATTTAAGGACACCACTGATGACAAGAACATACTGGTCCCCTACATAAACCTCCAGAAAATAATCCCGGATGCGGAAGGATTCGTAAAAGCATACTCAAAAGAATTGATATACGAAACCATCCTGCAGAATGAGCAGGTTGATTACCCTTATGAAATGGAAGACCTTCTCATACTTGCATCGAAACTGGGAGATATGGAAACGCACTATGTAAGAACCCTGATGAACATCTTCAAACAGCATGAGATCGCCGAAGAAGTACTTCTGGAACTGACATTTGGTTTTGCACAAAAACTTGCAGAAAAACACGAAAAAAAGATCATATTCATCCTTGACGAATTTCAGGAACTATTGCAGGTACACCCACGATTTCTCCAGATAATGCGCTCAATGACGGAAAAACAAAAAGACGTCAACTACTGGATATCAGGTTCTGTTTTCTCGGTCTTTGATGAAATGCTCAACCACAAAAACCCCTTTTTCGGTCAGTTCATCAGGATGACACTGGAAAACTTTGATAGGGAAAGCACAGGTGAACTTATCGATTCAACACTTCCATTTAACCTTACTGGAAATCACAAAAATAAGATTTACAAATTCACAAACGGCCAACCGTACTATACAGTCGCGGTATGCAGGAAAATATCCGAACAATACGCACTCGACAGGTCGATCAGCACACCACAGGTAAATTACTGCATAATGAACGAAATATTCGCAGATATAGGTTCCATCAATGAGCATTTCGAATACATTCTTGACGTATCCCTTACAAAATTCAAGAACAAAGACAGGTATAAATCCATACTCTTTTTGTTATCACAAAATCCTGCAAACCTTACTTCAATCGCAAAGCATATGAAAAAGCCGACCGGTGAATCATCAAATTACCTAAAAGCTCTCCTGAAAACAGACCTCATATTTCGCAAAGACAGTACATACTACATACGTGACCCACTATTTGCTTTCTGGATCAATAATAAATACCTGGGTTTGAGTGCAAATATCAAGTCAGAAAAAGTAATGCATCACCTTCTGGCAAATCTGGAGGAAAAATACCAGAAAGTCTCTACAGAACTTGGAATTGCAAAGGAATATGAAACAAGAAAAATCTCCCTCCACCACCAATCGTGAATTTTTTCACATCGCCTGAACCAAACCGGATGGACTGCATAACCATCTGTGCAGGTTTGAATCCGGGATAGGATTCCCTGACACCCTGTGAGCAGAATTTTTATGGATCTCTTCAGGATCGTGTGGGTAAATTTTCACTATATAAGCTGGTGAGGATCTTTGTGAATTGATGATAGGGCAACATTTATAGGGATTTCTGAAATGGGACTTCTTTTGCAATATTAGATTATGTGTTTTTTGCCTATATATCCAAGTTACAACTTTTTCTTTGGTTACTTCAGAGGTTCGCGTTGTTGATTGTACTGTGTATGGGACTATCTCAAAAACCAGTTATTTCGATAGGGAATTTATCAAAATCGATAATTACATAGACACGGATTTCACGGATTAACACGGATTTTAGCGTGTTCAGAATCGATATCAGAAGAGTCTATTGGGTTTGTGGTGCAAAGTATTTGAAATTTGATAAACATCAAATCCGTGTTAATCCGTGAAATCCGTGTCTGAAAAATAACTGAATAATGATGCAGTGTCACGCGTATACTGTATGAAATATTTGTGGTCGCTTGCATTGCAAAAAGTAATGTTAGCAATATAAAATAAATATTAGGCGTTCTTTATATACCTGAGCATCATTCAGAAATCCCTAATTTACTAAATATAAGTGATTATTGTGCATATTGAGTTTTACTGAGGTAAAAACATGTACATCATTAAAGAAGATGCAATAAATCTCATCAACAAAATGCCAAATCATTCAACATGGGATGACATTATGTACGAGTTATACGTCAAAAAGAAATTGGTAACTGCTTTGGAGGCTGCTGAAAATGGACGTGTAATATCCCATGAGGATGTAAAAAAGAGGGTTCTTCTGCAATGAACCTCGAATAGACTGAACCTGCATTGGTCGATTTGGAAAGTATTTGGGATTTCATAAAAAGAGACTCCGAATATTATGCATCCCAATTTATAGGAAATATCATTGATGCTGTGGAAAGCCTAAAAACATTCCCGGAAATGGGGCGTAATGTTCCCGAAGCAGAGAGCGAAAATATTCGAGAATTTTTATTCAATAATTATCGCATAATCTATCAGGTTGAAACCGAACGCGTCTTAATCCTTACAATAATACACGCTGCCCGTAACTTAAGTCAGGCAGGGTCTAAACCGTGGGAAATTATTTGATGCTTCTTATGAAAAAATTGAGCTAAACGAATACAAATTCACAAACCTTGATCCAACCTGAACTTGTTCCTGACCCAATCCCTGAATATCGGATCAATGAGTCGGTACTGACCTTTTTTCACTCTTTCGATGATACTGATATTTGAGACTTTTTAATATATTCTGGATAAATGAATCGTGGTGAAAAAGATTCACCGCAAAGGGTCCTTATTTTTCTTTGCGTGCTTTGCGCTCTTTGCGGTTTTCCGAACCATTCCAGAAGATAATAAAAAGTCTCTGATATTTATCAAGTAAGGCATGTAATAGTACAATGACGTGACAGGTATTCCGACATCATGCGCAATCAACGATGGTTTACTGAATCTGGCAGCAGCCACAACTATATCAGGATATATGGTTGAATTTTCGCTTAGTTTAGTGAAAAGTAAATTGAAGGTCGGATCAAGTGTTATGAAAATGTCTTCATAGGCTTGTTTTACATGACTCTCCTCAATTACCATATCCTCGGAAATATCAAGCAGCATATCACCCATACGCTGGATATAGTCAGGAAGGCAATTGGTGAGCTTTAGCATAAGTTTTAGTGCATCATCGGTGATCGAATACCCGACAAGGCTGAACCGATCTGTTACATAGGTTTTTGCAACTTCCTGTGGAAGTGGACCTATCGGTATCGGTTTTAACTGCCTGTAAAAAGGACTCTGGCTACTGTATACGAGATCGTTCATAAACGTCATCGCAGAACTTGATAAAACATACATGGTCCTTGTTTGCTGCTGAACGATCGTCCTGAATAGTTTGATAAAATCGTCACCCCATTTTTCTGCTATTTCCGAAAATTCATCAAGAAATACTGCAAAATATACATTTTTGCTATTTCCAAGCTGTTCAAGATAGTTCAAAGCGTTCTCAAAGATCATATCTTCGTCTGTTTCCGGATCCTGCAAACTTAATTTGATCGAGAGATAGGAGGACATGGATACATCAAGTTCAGCCACTTTTGATATGATCTCTCCCACGCTTTTTTTGATAAACTCGTTTATCTTCCGGGCATAGTTTGTATCGCCGGTCTTTTCGACATAGGATGCCTTTGCATCTTCGGCTATGACATTCGAGAGGCGCCGCAGGGATGGCATTGAAAGGCAGTCTATGAATATCGGGATAATCTCTTTATCGCCCTCAAATTCCATCATCACATTTTTGATAATGGATGTTTTACCAACGCGCCCTGGTCCGGATACAGCAAGGTTTATACTGGCACCGTGTTTTACGCTTCTGATCTGATCAAGGATCAACTCCGTTTCCTTTTCACGATTGACGAAATGGGGTTTTGTTACAGGTTTTCCGTAGACGAAAGGTCTTATCATAAGTGTATGCTACAATAGGCTTGACTATATATAGGATTGCCTTAGTGTTAGGATAATAGGCTGGGCTATTATTATTGTTTATTTGGGACAGTTAAATCAATAAAAGACTTCGTGAGCTACCCCTCCCTACCGCCATACGACGAGGAAGGGGCTTCCTGCTTAATCCAGTTAAAATTTCACTCTACTTGATCCATAACCTCTACTGGGGTCATAACATCTATATTTAAATTATAATCGGATGGATTCCATGTGACAAGAATATCGCTCTGGTGTTCAGAATGTGCCCCAATTAAAAAATCCGGCAGTATCCTTTTTAGTGGTCTCTTGTTCTTTTGTAAATGCTTTGCATAGAGTTCACCGGCACGCTTTGATATTTTGGAGGATACGTGTTTTACTTCAATCTCATTCACAGCCAGGAATTGTTGTATTAGCCTCTCCTCAAGTACCGGATCCTGTGACAAATAGACTCCGGTATAAAGTTCCGAATAAACAATATCGACAATATACATTTCATGTCCGCTATTTCTTACCCAACCAAAGAAACGATCTGTATCATCTGAAAATGTATCCCCCTTGAAATGGCTTATGATCAGATTCGTGTCTAATGATAACTTCATACTTTTCCACGCATCCAGTTTACAATTTCAACTGCATTATCCATGTCTTCAAATTGTGGATGCTTACGCCATGCACCGTGTGTTGCTTTCATGACATTTTCCCAATCCTCATCAACCTTTTCAACTCGAATATTTCCGTTCTCGTATGATACATCTACGGTGTCACCCACACCGATCTTAGCTTTCCTACGAATATCTTCCGGGATTGTAATTTGATGCCGTCTTGCTACTTTCACTTTCATTTCATCACCTTATTCCTATTGTACTAATAGGAATAAATATTTATCCCTTAATGAAGCAGAAGACTCCTTCCTCGCTGTATATCGACAGGGAGGGGTAGTTCACCAAGAGTCACGAACTGCCTGGCTGGAAGCTGAAACATCCCAGTGCAGGTGCATGGATTGCATTGAAAAACAGTCTATGAATGTCGGGATGATCTTTTTATCATCAAACCCCATCATTACATTTTTAATAATGGATGTCTTCCCAACGCGCCTTGGTCCAGATACAGCAAGGTTTATACTGGCACCGTGTTTTACGCTTCTGATCTGGTCAAGGATCAACTCCTTTTCCTTTTCACGATCAACAAAATAGGGTTTTGTTACAGGTTTTCCGTAGACGAAAGGTCTTATCATAAGTGTATGCTATAATAGGCTGGACTATATATGGGATTGCCTTGGTGTTAGGATAATAGGCTGGGCTATTATTTGGGATTTGTTTGTGATAGTTGCATCGACTTATTTCGATAAAAGACTTCGATGTCACTAACATTGGAATATAAATCCTAAGGAGTCGAAAAAATAGTTGCAACTTTTATATTAATAGCAACATTAATAAAAAGGTTGAATTCAATGAATGATTGTGTTCAATCGTAAATTAAATGTGTTGCTTCGATATTTAACAGTAATCTTTAGGCCTAAAAGGATGATATCATGGATTTGTTAAAACTAATAAAAGATAAATGTGATTCTTTTTCAGATACTGAAATTTTTTCTGGCCTAAAAAGCGTTATTTCACATATTGAAATCGCTGAACGTCATCTTGAAATGGGGAAAATGGGTGACGATTATTTTTTTACTGATGTTATTTATAGAACAAATCAAGCCTTCGAAGGTTCCCTAAAAGAGGCATATGGTGTCCTCGCAGGAAAAAAATCTAAAAACTTGACCCCACACAAGATCGAAAAATATCTTGAAGAAAATGATTTATTAAAGGAAAGAGTACTACCACTCTTTACAAACTATCGTACAGAATGGCGAAACAAATCTACGCATGACTACGAGCTATACTTTACTGAGCAGGAAGCGTTTCTTGCAATAATAAATATTTGTGCCTTTTTCAACATACTTCTTGACCAAATCCTTGAAAGAAAAGCATATGATCAAGAAAAACTCGAATTGTCAAAATCAAACAATCTTACTAATGTACCGATAAAAGATTTAAACCTCATCGAACAAATCAGCCAGCTTTTAGTTATGTTTTCTAACGATGCACCTTCAAAAATGACAGGTGCTACAATTCCTAGATATTTTGAAATGCAGTTAATAGGCGCGCTTGCTGCCTACCTAAATTCTGCTGATGAAAAACTTGAAGTAATTACAGGATATCAAATTCTTGCCTCAGGTAATAGATTTATTGCAGATATGCTAGTTAAAAAAGGTGATCGTTCATTGCTTATTGAAATTAAAGCGCCACCAAAATTTAATGATAAAATGCTACATCGCGGCAGAGAGCAGTTATTCAGTTATATAACCTCCTTTGGAATAACTGAAGGGATACTTTACATTCCTCCCGTTAGATATGACACTACCATGATAACAAATGAGATAAAACGAAAAGTTGCTAATATAGACCAGAAAATAGTCGAAATTTTTCCTGAGATTTAATCTTCACAATAAGTTTGATATTATGTCAATGAAGACTTCAGGCACAAAATATTTCTGAAACAAATAAGAGTCAAGTAACAACCCCCCACTCCCTACCTTCACATCGCCTCAGGCGCCCCGATTCCCAGCGTCTCCAACACATTCCCAAGCACGATCCGAGCGCAGTCCACAAGCGCAAGCCTGTTCGACCTCAAATCCTCCTCCTCGGCACTGATCACAGGCACGAACCTGTAAAACTGGTTGAACGCATCCGCAAGTTCCCTTGCATATATCGCAAAGATATGCGGTTTCAATTCACGCGCAGACTGGTCTATGACCTTGTCGAACAGAGCCATTTTCTTGATGAAGGCAACCTCGGTATCCTCTACAAAAACGGAAGGATCAACCTCTGCATCAGGGTTCCATATCCCTTCATCCTCTGCTTTTTTCAGGATACTGCACGCGCGGGCATGTGCATACTGGATGAAAGGAGCGCCCTGTTTCTCAAAATCAAGCGCGGTTTTCCAGTCAAAGACCGTGGATTTTTCAGGCGACACTTTCACGATATCGTACCGTACAGCACCCATACCGACAACATTTGCAACTTGCTTTTTAAACTCGTCCGGCATATCAGGGCGGCGCTTATCAACCTCCAGATACGCCTGCTCTTCGATCTGGTCGAACAGGTCATCGGACGTGATGAACTTACCGCGCCGTGTGCTCATCGAGCCTTCTGGCAGGGATACGAACTCAAAGATAACGATCTCAGGTTCAGGCTTACCGATCGCGTTCAGGGTTGCTTTGAGCTGTCCGGATATCAGTTTGTGGTCGGCTCCCAAAACATCGATCATGCGCTCTGCCTGCTCACCTTTCCACTCGTGGTATGCAAGGTCGCGCGTGGTATACAGCGACGTGCCGTCGCTGCGCTGGATAACAAGCGACTTTTCAAAACCGTAATCCGAAAGGTCCACAACAAGAGCACCTTTATCGATCTCGGTGAGACCTGTCGCTTTTATCTCATCCACTATCCGCGAAACTGCACCGCTTCGTATGAAATCTGACTCGTTGACGAACTTATCATGAATAACATTCATCCGAAGAAGAGTCTCCCTTATACCGGAAACTGCAAGAGATACAGCCTCATCGAAACTCTCGATCGTAATATCATCCCCACTTTCAACAAGCTGCATGCGCCTATCAATCTCCGCGACTTTTTCGGGATGCTCTTCAAGATCCGCATTTGCCTTGATGTAAACATCAGCGATCGCATGGTCGGATTTTTTTATTTTGTCGAACTCGAACTGTGACAGTGCCCATGATACGATCGCAATCTGGCGACCCATATCATTCACATAGTACTGCGCCTCAACATTATATCCGGCGTGCTTGAGTATGCGTGTCAGTGTGTCGCCTATAACGGAATTTCGGA
>JAUVET010000117.1 GCA_030594665.1 Methanosarcinaceae archaeon | reverse complement strand
AAGATATATGAAGTGGAAATGACATCGAAAAAGACCAAAATTCATCGATGGACTCATGTGACAAAAGAGGTTGAGAAGACATTAAAACCATTTAATGTACTGTCCCTTCAAACCTAGTTACTAAATTCGCCGATAGACAGGAGATAATGAACCGTGTGATGGAGGTTATGGACATGACCCGAAAGATTGTGATGTGGAATGCCAGACATAATTTCGGAGTTGGTGTGGTTTTGAAGTTTGGTGCGTATTTGAAAAAACTGGTGGATGACGAGGATGTGAAATCGTATTTCACTACGGTTGGGCATATTTGGGAATGGTTTGAAGAGATTCGAAAGGTGCTGCGGGTGAGTCGGGAATTTAGTGGGAAGGAACAGAATAATCAGCCGATGGATGCTGCTAAACTCAAGAAAGATACAGTTGAGGCAATGAAGAAAATTAGGGAGGAGGGCAGAAAGTTTGGCGGCGATTTAGGGAAGGTTTCTGAAAAAATCTATGAAAACTGTCAAAGTCACATGGATGAACTGTTTGTGGAAGTTGTGAACAATGAAGGGGAGATTTTGGATGTGGTTAGACATAATGCGCTTGAGGAGTTGAACCATCGGTGGAGTAGAATGCATATTCGAAGGCGTACTGGAAGAAGTAAGACGACTAAAGAAATGACTAAATATGGGGCTCTTCTTGCTGTTTTATCTAATCTTGAAAATGAAGATTATGTAAAAACTGTTTTGGGTGATGTGGATGATTTTGTTAGGGAATTGCAAAATGTTACAGATGAAGAACTTCAGGAAGCAAGGCAGTTGATAAGAAAGTTTCCACAACTTCCTTTAGTTAAGTCTGATGTGAGAAGACCCGAGATTCTTAGGGATTTTGTTGCACTTGTTGAGGATGAGTTCGATGAGGTGACCGATGCGGATATTGGTATGTGGCTGTCTAACTTTATTGACACAGATGCTAGAATGACGCCATAGATTTGATCTCCATTATTTTTGCAAGTATTCTTATAGATATCAGAGTATTGTTTTGTTTTTTCGTAGGATGCACAGGAAGATTTCATGGTCCTCTGCACACTTTTATTGGGGCAACAGTTGTAGCACTATTTATTGCCATAATGGTGTGGAATCTAAAAAAGCCATTAAAAAAATTCACTGACATTTTCAAAATAAAAAATGGTTATTCAAGGTCTTCAATTATTTTAGGATCTTTCATTGGTACTTGGTTACACATTATTTTAGATTCATTTATGCATTCTGATATCATTCCTTTTTGGCCAATGAAATCAAATTTTTTACTTGGGATGATCAGCAACGGGACAAATTATTTACTTTGTACAATTGCATTAATGATTGGGCTAATAATTTTCACTTACAGATACCTGCGAAAAGTGAGTTAATATACAACCCGGATGAAAATAAAATCAGAATAAGAATTTATTGTCTAAAATTGGTCTCCTTACTCAACTGATTGCGCTTAGAACTATTTTTCCATAATAAAAATAAAGCTGTAAGACCGATTCCGAATGGTAACAGATCATACGGAAACAATATAAATTTAGTTGAAAAAATACAAATCAACACAATGCTTCCATAGATTACAATATCTTTTTTTCTTTTGGCTAACTGTCCCCTTTTGGTAAATATGACCGCTACTAAAAATACTAATACAATAACAGGTAGTATCATGCTTATGTCCATCTTTATACCTCAAAATATAAATGAAAATACAGTATTCATCAAATAACCCGTGTATCTATACAAATACCATTCGTGCATCTAATTGTAGATCCATATCGCCAGGCGTTTCTTCATTTACCCCAACACTAATGTCACACACTACACACTACACACCACACAAATTCAAAAATTCGCTAATTCGTTAAATTGAAATTCGCAACCATCGCTTCAAGCTGTATCCTTGCATTCAAAGCATCCACCATACGATGGTCTGCCTCTGCGATCTTGTTGACGTACTTTGCAATATCAGCATCCGTTTCATTGGATGCGACCACAACGCCATGCAACTGATCCAGTATCTCGGAACCGGACATTCCATCCTCTATCAACAATTTATCGATGACCTTTCTGGCTGCCATAATATCACCTGCAAGTGCAGATCCAAAAAGTCCGGTTATGTCCTCATGTGTATCGCCAAGGACAGTTTCATAGATCAACTGTTGTGTTATTTCACAATCTCCCGATTGCAGTGAAAGTGATGCAAGTTGCATTGTTAGAAGTGCTTTAGCTAAATTGCCTCTGGAATGATAGGCAATGGCATCTGATCCATCACCTGAGATTGTAAGTCCCTCTTTAGCTGCTATATATCTTACATATTCAATGAGTTTAGCATCTGATATGTATGTGAAAAATAACTGCAATCCCCTTGAACGAAGAGCCGGGATCAATCTTGACGGCTGGGTAGTGGATAGGATAAACCTGCATGTAGCATTATATTTTTCCATAATGCGCCGCAATGCATGTTGTGCATCTGAATTCAGGGACTCGGCATTGTCAATGAATATAACCTTGTAATCCGCATCTATCGAACCCGTGCCTGCATATTCATTGATAACCTCCTTGAATATGGCAATAACGCTTTTGCGGATCTTCTTCGGTTCGTCAGTTCCAATTATGCGGATAAAACGTTTATCACGAACAAGATATCGTTTACCCTGATCGAAAAAATCAGATGCATTAAAGTACGTGAAATTGCGCTCATAATCATCACCATAGAGTTCAAACGCCAGTGCAAAAGCAACAGACGCTTTTCCTGAATTCACAGGTCCATGAAAAACAAGATGCGGAAGATTATTAGATTCGACAAGCTGGCGGATGGTGGTGACTGACTGTTCATTCCCTATAACATCATCAAGGGTATGTGGACGATATATTACAGTCCATACGTCTTTTTTTGTATCCATTAATGCACCGCCATCTTGTATGATATTATATTGGGTTATATCCCGATCAATCCGTTTTTTGCAATAATTCCTTGATCACGACACCATACACAGGTCTTGCGATAAGAACACCTATCATCACCCCAACGATCGTGGTGATCGCGAACCCTTTAAGAGCACCGAATCCCATCACAACAAGAGGTGACATTGCGATCGTGGTTGTTGTCGCAGCAGCAAAGATGATTGCGAATGCTTTTGTGATCCTTTCAAGATATATCTTTGTTGAAGGCAGTTTTCCCTCATAAAGAACCTCATCCGTGATGATCACAAGATGGTCAATACCGGTCCCTATGGCTGCAATGATTCCTGCAATACTTGGGAGATCAAGTTGCCAGCCAACAGCACCCGCAAATCCCAGTATCATGAAAACCTCACTGATAGAAGTAGCTACCATCGGTACCAGTATCTCTTTTTGATGGTACCTGCGGAATACAACAAATGCAACTGCAAGCAGCGATAAGAGTCCTGCTATTACCGATTGCGTCTTAAACTGCTTACCAAGTGCCGCATCAACGTGTCCTGAACCTACAAGTTCCACATTGACAGGCAGCGCACCTGCCCGGAGATGGATCTGTAATTGTTCAGCCTGGATCTTGCTTTCCTCATCCCCGCCTGTTGAAGATTCCCATGCATATATCGGGAACTGTTTTAGTCTGTCAGCTGCACCCGGGCTCAATGGGGCACTGTAAACCATATTGTCATCAAGATACATGTTTATCTTGTGTGCTTCCGGATGGTCGGTTGCACCTGTTTCGATCGCTATCCTCTGAAGTGCAAGCGCACCTGATTCTTCAAGCCTGAATGGTGTGTGCCATTGACCGTCATGGAATCCCGGTACTCCCACACTTTCAATACTATCGCCATATAGAACATGTACGCTGTCATTACCAATTGTCTGGATACGTATCTCGAATTTACCAGGTTTTTCCGCAATGTCCTTTGCAGTTGCAAGATCGATCCCTGCAAAGTCAATGAGAATATAATCCTCGCCAACCGTTCGGACTGGTATGTCCTTCAGTCCAAGTGAATTCAATTTATCACTAAGGATCTCTTTTGTCATATCCCGCGTTTCGGTCGTAACACCTTCACGGTATTTCAGGGTCCCATCCGTGTTCTTTAAGATCGAACCGCCGACACTTGCCATCAGGTCTTGCAGTTCCTGCTCGGATACGGCAGTCCTGATCTCGTATTCAATTCCATCCGTGTAATAGATAGGTATTACCTCGGTGTTCAATGAATTTGACAAAAATGCAACGATGAGTGACTCTTTTGTGGAGTATAACGTAACTTCCGTTTTTCCATCATTGCGATTTCGATTTATCGTTGCCTGACCAAGCCCGAGTAGATCGATCTGCGATTGTGTAAAGTGATCGTCTGTTGTAAACGTGACATAGGTTTGTTCATTGCTACTTACATCGATCGGAATATTGACATCAGTAACTTCGATCGATGTCCCTATTGTGGATTCAATCATTTGTTTTACAATTGCACCCGGGTCTGCATCGACTTGTGCAACAACACCTTGAAGTTTGATCTGGAGCCATGAACCGCCTTCAAGGTCAAGACCATAGTTGAGATTGGTAGTAAAACCTTCATCTGCAGCATACCATGGATGGATTGCGACCAGTGATGCGAGAAGTACCAGTATGAATAGCCGGACACGTATGTTTTTGAAAATACTTTGATCTTCTTTATCCTTTGCTTCATCTCCCCTCATGCTCTTCGCCTCCTTGGTGACGTTCTCTCAACATGCCAGCGAAGGATTCCCGTATTGAGCAGCCATGTATTCATGATATCTGCGGCAAGTCCGAAGATCAGTACAATGGAAATATCCGAGAGCAGGGAAATCTGGGAAAGTGATGAAAATATCAAATATGAATAAGTGGATACAAGGTACATTACAACAAGTGCCGCAAGTGTGGTCGTTGTCATTGTGATACCTGTGTGCATTGCCCGCGATATCTTTTCCTCGACCGTGCCTCGCCTCTTTAGCACACGTGTTGTGAGCAGGATATCACTGTCTACCGAATAACCGATAAGCATAAGGAGTGCGGCAACTGTTCCAAGCGAGAGTTCGATACCTGCAATGTTCATGAATGCGGCTGCGATCGTGATGTCAGAAAATGCAGACACCACAACTGCAAGGGATGGCACGGCAGTTCTGAATATCAGGAATACAACTGTCGCCATTCCCAAAAATGATAGTATTACAGCTTTTATTGCCTGTAGTTGAAGAGCAGTACCATATATTGCACCGATCTGTTTAATCTCCACATTGGAATAACTGGCTGTTATGTCATCCTCAAGTGCTCGCTGAACCTTGTTGTCCATTGGACCGAACTGCATGCTAACCCTATCTCCTGCCGATCTGGCATCGATGATCGGATAGTCTGAATATTTAGCTTCAATTGACAATGCAGTTTCACTTGTTGTTACAGCGATCATGGTGCCGCCTTTAAATTCCATTCCAAGATTTACAGGCGCGCCTGTGCTTGCGAACGTAAATGCCAATACTAATATTGATAACACAAAGACCGCAATTGGAATTGTTAGCAATTGGCGGTTGTCGTGTTTTTTTACAAATGAATCAAGATATTCCGTTAAACTGAATGACATGTTTTTGTGCTCCCATTCACACCCTGTGTCATATCCCCGATTCCCGAGAGATATGATGTTTTCCTTAATGTGAT
>JAUVET010000175.1 GCA_030594665.1 Methanosarcinaceae archaeon | reverse complement strand
TCCGTATCCATCGGACCGGGATTTGCTTCAGGATGATATTGTACACTGAAAATATTAAGGTAATCATGTGAAATCCCCTCGACCGTACCGTCATTGGCATTGGTCTGGGTAATGGAAATATCCGTGCCGTCAAGTGAATTGCCATCAACCGCGAAACCATGGTTTTGTGATGTGATATGAACAATTCCTGATCCATGATCCTTCACAGGCTGGTTTGCACCACGGTGTCCGAACTTGAGTTTATATGTATCCGCACCAAGTGCAAGTGATATGACCTGATTGCCAAAGCAGATGCCTGCTATCGGAACCACACCTGCCAGTTCGGAAACTGCCTTAATGGCATCTTTTGCATTCTGTGGGTCTCCGGGACCATTGGATACAAAGAGAAGGTCAGGTTCATACGCTTCTATTATAGATACGGAGGTTGTTGCAGGAACAACAGTAACATCGATCCCGCGCGCAAGAAGGCTTGAAAGGATACTTCTTTTAATTCCAAGATCAATGACTACTGCATGTTTCGGATTATTTGCTGATGCATCACTCTTGATGTGATAAGGTTGCGGACATGTCACCTGTGAAATAAGGTCTATGCTCGATATCTCCGGCTGGGCGCGCGCAAGACGCACTGCTTCCTCGCCATCATCGCTGCCACATACCAAGGCTGCACGCATTGCTCCGTGCTCTCTCGTTTTTATAGTGAGCATACGGGTGTCCACTCCTGCGATCCCACAAACTCCTTCGTCTTCCATCAATTTATAGATAGTACGTGCAGATTTGTGATGATATGGCTCATTGCACGCTTCCCTGACAACAAGCGCTTCCGCTTTTACGCCATCCGATTGGAAACGCTCCCCGCTAACCCCATAATTTCCGATCATGGGGTAGGTAAACATCAATATCTGACCCCTGTATGAAGGGTCTGTCAATGCTTCCTCGTAACCGGTATATTGTGTAGTAAAAACAAGTTCTCCACAAACGGTACCCTCGGCACCGAAACCGGTGCCTTTGACAATTGTTCCATCTTCTAATCCTATTACTGCATTCATAATGTGAACCTGTCCTTACATGCCACGAATAAGCTATAAGCATTGCGATAGGAATGGCATCTACAATCATTATATATACAACACGTGGATTAAATTTATATATTAGGATAGCATTAAGTGGCTTCCTACTGGTGGGCATTGTTGTAAATTATCTTAGATCGACCTCACAACAATAAAATCTATAAAATGGAAAAAAGGAGCGCAGTACAAATGCCTGATTATGCAATATTCTGGGGATGTACCATCCCGGCACGTTTCCCATTTATGGAAAAATCCATCCGGCTTGTATTAGACGAACTGGGAGTCAAACTTTTTGAAATCGAAGGAGCCACCTGTTGCCCCACAAAATCAATCATAAAAATAGGAGATGAGCTTACATGGTATGCTACAGCAGCAAGAAACATTGCCCTTGTAGAGAAAATGGGAATGGATCTCCTGATACCATGCAATGGTTGTTACAGTGTATTGAAAGAAGCAACAACAGAATTGAAAATTAATAATGAACTTCGCAATGAGATCAATGAGATACTTGCAAATGAAGGACTTAAATACACCGGAAATTTACACATCAAACACTTGATTGAAGCACTGTACGATGACATTGGCATAGAAAAGATCAAAAGCCACATCATTCTGCCGGTTGATGGAATGAATATCGCAGTCCACTATGGATGTCACATGATCCGGCCCAGTTCAGCGATTCATTTTGATGATCCGAACCATCCTACAAAGTTTGACATTCTTGTCGAATTACTGGGTGCGAAAAGTATGGACTTTCCTACAAAGATGCTCTGCTGTGGTAACGACTTAAGCAACGCAGATGATCCGGCAGATTCGGTCGCACTATCCCGTGAGAAGATACTTGAAGTGCAAGAGATCGCAGATGCTATGACAATGGTGTGTCCTGCATGCTTCACCCAGTTCGATTCAAAACAATACCTGATGCAAAAGAGTGGCGAGAAGTTACATATGCCAATCGTATATTTCACAGAACTCATGGGGATGGCATTCGGGATCGATCCATCCGAACTTGGAATGGACATGCACAGGGTTGAAACCGATACTTTCATAGAAACGTTCCACGAACGCTCAAAACACCTCCGAATTGCAAAAAAGTATTTCGATATCGCATCACTGCGAAGATGCTATGAATGTGCAGCATGCGTTGACGACTGTCCTGTCACCAAAATAATCCCGCGGTTTGAACCGAACCGGATAATAGGGGATGTGTTAAGCGGTAAACTTGACGAGGTAGTGAAGTCTCCGGATATCTGGTACTGCACGAACTGCTACACATGCTATGAACTCTGCCCGCAAAAGTTTGGCATGGTGAAGGTCTTTGACGGTCTTAAACACATTTCAAACGAGCGCGAAACAGCCCCTGATAATTTCAAAGGGGGATTCAAGATGTTCATGGACACTGGTAAATTGGGTGAACCCTCAGCAATGCGTAAAAAATTGAAATTGCCTGAACTCCCGAAAAGCGGTGTGGAAGAACTCAAAAAAATGATGGAACTAATAACGGAACGAAAAAGATCAAAAATGGAATCAAAAACGGAATCTTCGGATAACGAAGATGAAGATGAAGATAAAAATGAAGATGAAGATGAACACCAGACAGGTGAATTAAATGAGATGTAACTGTTACATTCCATCCGGATGTGCGATCTCCGGCCTAATTAGCGAATCAGGAGAGCGAACAGGTGGAAATGCCATCATAAGATCGATTGCTCTTATGCATGATCGTTCAAACGGTCTTGGGGGTGGATTTGCGGCATACGGGATATACCCAAGACATGCAGACCAGTATGCATTTCACATGATGTATGACAATATGGAAGCAAAAGAAAGGTGTGAGGACTATTTTAATAGCACATTTGACGTTGTCCTTGATGAGGAGATGCCAACACGTCCGGGTGCGGTGTTTGAGGAAGATACATCAGGAAGATATCCTGAATATGGCACACAGCCTATCATAAGACCCCCTATCCTGTGGCGCTATTTCATCGACGTTCCGGAAAATAAGACGAAGTTCGTCTCGGAACGTGAATATGTTGTAGGGAAAGTTATGGATATCAACTCGAATGTTGACGGCGCTTTTGTAGCATCATCCGGCAAGAACATGGGGGCATTCAAGGGTGTCGGGTATCCTGAAGACATTGGAGTATTCTACAAACTTGACGAATACAAGGCATATATCTGGACTTCACACGGCAGGTTCCCGACCAACACACCCGGATGGTGGGGCGGAGCACATCCATTCTGTCTTCTTGATTGGTCTATTGTTCACAATGGTGAGATATCATCATACGGGATCAACAAGCGTTATCTTGAGCCATTCGGTTACAAACTGGAACTCCGGACAGATACTGAAGTTGTTGCATACCTATTCGACCTGCTTGTCAGAAGGCACAAATTGCCTATAGAACTTGCAGTCAAGGCGCTTGCAGCACCATTCTGGAAAGACATTGACAGGATGCCGGAAAATGAGCGCAGGATCGTAACCGCGATCAGGCAAGTTTACAGTGGTGGGTTATTGAACGGTCCGTTCAGTATTATTCTCGGACACAGCAGAGGCATGGTGGGATTCAATGACCGTATCAAACTCAGGCCAATGACCTGTGCAAGGAAGGATGACATGCTGTACATGGCATCCGAAGAATCAGCGATAAGGGAAATCGCACCTGATCTTGACGAGGTATGGAGTCCAAAGGCTGGAACACCGATTGTTGGTGAATTGAATGAGGAGGTTGAAGCATGAGTTCCCAGATACCACCGGAATTTACAGTGCATATCGATTACGACAGGTGCAGGCGGTGCAGGCGGTGTGTCATGAACTGCAGTTTCGGATGTATGCAGTTCAAGGACAAAGTAGTGCCTGATCATAAGAAATGTGTGGCATGCCACAGGTGTGTGACATTCTGTCCTGAGAGTGCCATTACGATCAAAAAGAACGAACTTACATACAAGGAGAATGCGAACTGGACGCCTGAGATGCGCCAGAATATACTTAAGCAGGCAGAAACCGGCGGGATACTCCTGTCAGGAATGGGTAACCCCAGACCCCAGCAGATCCTATGGGATCACATGCTGATCGATGCATGCCAGGTCACGAACCAATCAATTGACCCGCTACGTGAACCAATGGAACTTCGAACATACCTTGGTCGCAAGCCCAATCAACTTGAATTCACACAGGGTGACAACGGTGACATCGAACTTGAAACCACACTTCAGCCACAGGTAAAACT
>JAUVET010000259.1 GCA_030594665.1 Methanosarcinaceae archaeon | reverse complement strand
TCCGTGTCTGAAAAATAACTGGATCATGATGCAGTGTCATGCGTATACTGTATGAAATATTTATGGTCGCTTGCATTGCAAAAAGTATTGTTAACAACATAAAATAAATATTCGGTGCTCTTTATATAGTTGAGCATCATTCAGAAATCTCTATATACGTGTACAAGTGCAGGTTTTTAAAATGATTAATGAGAAAGAGATTGAATGGGTGTATGGAGAAACCATTTTTAATCGGGGAATGAGGTATTTCGAAGAGGGGAGGGCTGTAAGTGTCACAAAGTTTAGTGGCCAGTTGATTGGTGAGATAATTGGAACTGGTAGATATAAAACAATTGTAAATCTTGATAATTTAGGCTGTAGGTGTTCGTGTCCATATGGGAATAACTGCAAGCATGGTGTAACGACATTGCTCCAATATCTAAGTGGAAGATACATAGATGGGGACGCTATCATGAGCAAATTAGAAAATATGGACAAAAACGAATTGTTGAAGATGATAAACAAGCTTGTAAGTGCATATCCCGAAAACTTTTTGTATCTAACACCTGTCACGGCTGGTGATGTGGTGGCGAATAATAAGATTATACAGGCATTGGATAATGAATTAAAATCGAAATTACGCGAAATTGAACACAATTATGCAGATTCGGATTTTGCGGATGACTTTGCAAGGTTTATACAAATAAATGAAGATATTATTTCAAAAGAGCAGATATTTTATACACTTAAATTTTTAGTGACTAATGCTGAAGCATATGGATTTTTTTATGACGATTATTCAGAGTGTCCATTTGGGGATAACATTTTTGAAAACCTGTGCGATGCATTTTGCATGAAAGATCTAGAGGACAGTGATTTTGAAAAATTGGAATATTTAGAACGTGAAGATGATTACAGCATGATCGTTCCATTTTTTTATAGAATGATTGCGCCGGATAATGCTATAAAGCTAAAAGATTATTATGAATCTATTAGCAAATGTTTGAATGATTTTGGTTATATTGATTTTTTGATTAACTCCGGTCTTACGGAAAAGGCTAAGGATTTTATCAAATCAGAAGATTCAATGGATGAATCAATCAGGTTTCGTCTGTATTTGCGTATTGATAAGGATGAAGCAATCGAGTTTGCTCAAAGTGAAGATTTATATTTTAGTTTGATCAAATATTATTATAAAGATGGTGCATATGACAAGGTAGTAAAAATATTTGAGGAACATACAATCAACAAGACTGGAAATGAACCTTTTATTTGCGATGTACCAACTTGCAAGTACATCCTTGATTCCCTTACAAAATGTGATCGAGTAGACGGAATGGAAAATTTATTACGTTCTCTTTTTGATATTTGTTATTTATTCGATTATATTGGTGTGTGTGTGGATGTAGGAATGGAATTAGGCGATAAAAATCTTCTGCACAACAACTTGATTGACAAAAGAACGGGTTATTTCTTTAGTACGTCAGAAAGAATAAAATTACTGGATTACTTAAATGACGATTTTAAGGAAGATGTAGGGAAAGGCTACAAAGAACTTGCAGAATTATTGGTCGAAAGAAAGAACAACTTTGCATATGAAAGAGCTGCATATTGTATTTTCAAACTCAGGAACCTTGTGGACAAGGAAGAATGGAATGCGTATGTAAAAGAACTTTATCTGGCTCATCATAGCAAAATCAATTTTTGGAAATTTTTTAAAGAAAAGGGAATTTACCTGAAGACCAGAAAGGGATTTGTAACAATGAAAGAAGTAATTAAATGACATATCAAACTGAATGATCCTTTGGCTCATGCACTTCATCCAGCAGGTCAAGCCGTCCAATCGTTTCAAGCCTCTTGTAAATAAGTTCCCACGCACAATCCTTTTCCCTGTCAACCTCACATTTCCCGTCCATTGAGCCGCCGCAGGGTCCGTTCAACAGTCCCTTCGCACATTGTGCAGTTGGACATACGCCTCCAAAATCAGCAATGGTACACTTTCCACACATTGCACACTGGTCATGCAAAACGGCATCATGACTCAGTCCACCAAGTGAAGTGGTATCATTGGATGAATACACAGGAACATCCGCTACTAATGCAACAACAGACGCGCCACTTCCACATCCCATAACAAGGATCGCATGCGCATCTTTTATACACTCATTTTTTTCAACTAGTGATTCCCATGAACGTACACTGCACGCTGCGGTTGGCAGCGTCCATCCAACAACATTCTTGCCGGCAGCCCTGAGGCGCTCACACATGTCAAGCACCTCCGGCTCACCCCCGATATGCAGTTTAGCAGCGCATACATTACACCCGATCACGAACACATCATTTTCATGCTCAAGTGATGCCAGTATTTCCTCAAAAGGTTTGGCTGATGAGATTATCATATTTATATTCCCCTCATATATCGGTATTCCATATCCATCTGAAGATCGAGCGTCTCCCTTATCATTTTCGAAATCAGCGGCAAACTGCGCGCCTGTCCTTCGAGTTTGTTGATAAGACGCTCTATCTGAAGCAAAGTGCCTGTGATTATCACATCAGTCTTTCCGGTCTCATGTGACACTGCATCGCGCGCAAGTGCAGCATCACCGCCGCGTGCAAGTATTTCCTGCTTGACTATCAGGGCTTCCGTTGTCGTAATGTTCCTGATACGGAAAACGCGGTTCACTGTCTTGTTCTTCATCACATTGCAGCCGGTTTCAGTTGTACCGACTTTGCGCATTGCCATGACCGCATCCGAAGGATGGGTGATATCCAGTACAGACACCTCGAAATCCCCGTTCCTGACAACAGGGCGCTGGCTGCGTATTGCACTCGCGACCCTTACAACATCAAGAGTCTGCGCAACATCATGTGTCCTGATGATATGTGCACCCTTGCTTACCACGACCGCTGTCGCTGCGAGTGAGCCAAAAAGCCGGTCTTCAGCAGGTTTACCAAGAACCTCGCCTATGACCGATTTGCGTGATATTGCAGCAAGAAGTGGTCTTTCAAACACATTAAGCCGCTCGAACTGTTCGATAGTCTCAAGGTCGTATATCGGTTCTTTT
>JAUVET010000258.1 GCA_030594665.1 Methanosarcinaceae archaeon | reverse complement strand
AATAATTGAGGCAGGAAAAAGATGGAATACAAAAAAGGAACAATTGGCAGAGTGTTTACAGTAAGAGTTGACCACGGGGATGACCTGCTTGATGAACTTGAAAAACTCGCAAAGGCTGAAAAGATTGAATCCGCAATGCTTGTGTTGTTGGGTGCTGTCAGGGAAGCAAAACTTGTAACAGGACCAAAAGAAAATTCAATTCCCCCTGACCCCATGTGGACAGGATACAATGATGTGCATGAAGTCGTTGGTGTTGGAAATATCTTTTCTGAAAATGGAAATCCAAAAATACATCTTCATACTGCAGCAGGGCGTGGCGAAAATGTGAAGGTTGGATGTATGCGCGGCGAAAGTGAAGTGTTTATGGTGATTGAAGTGTTTATCTTAGAGATCAGTGGCATCTCGGCAAGTCGCGTATTCGACAGTACAAAAGGATTTGCACCAATACGGTTCAAAGATTAACAAGGATTTCTATTATCTGATATATTCACCAACCCATTTGTGAGCGATTCAAAAAAATAGGTGGAATATTGGAGTTTATCGAGGATTTCTACGAAATCCCCTATCGGAATCCTCGAACAAAAAAAGTACTTGGTCATTTGGTTATTGATAACTGACCAGTGATCATTTTGACCTGAGTTTGCGAAGCTGGATGATACTATCCATTACCACTTTGTTCTTTTGTATAATCTCTGATTCGAATGCATCTACAATGGTACTTAATGGAACAATGAGCTTATAGTACTTTGTAGGTCTTCCTTTTCCAGTTGTCCTTTTCTCATTTTTCTCATTGATCCATCCTCTTTCCCGAAGTGGACGCATTGCAATACTAACTTCAGGTTGCCTTAAACCTGATGCCATTTCAATAGTTTGCGATGTCAATTCTTTGCCACATAGAAGACAAGCAATGGCCATCGATTCTGTCCGTGAAACTTTGAGACTTTGAAGCAGTTCAATCACCTCATATTCCGTATCACCTAGTAATTGGATATAATCTGTCATAGTATACAATATTACTTGTTTGTTTATATAATTATCGATTATATAAAATTGGAATACAATTAAATGTATTTATATAAAATTCGATCATCCCAACTTAATATTGCCCGGCAAACGGTAACAATATATACGTTTGTAGCAATTTGTGTATTATAATTATTAAGAAGGTGAAATGCTATGGCATACATTGGAAATGAAAACAAGTATGATATCAAAAAGGTACATGCACGGGAGATATTAGATTCCAGGGGGAATCCTACAGTTGAAGTTGATGTGTACACTGATATTGGATTTGGAAGAGCGAGTGTACCATCCGGTGCATCTACCGGCACAAATGAAGTTGTTGAACTTCGTGACAAAGAAGATCGATATAACGGCAAGGGTGTATTGGAAGCTGTTGATAACGTCAATAGGGCTATTGCAAGTGAGATCCTCGGAATGGATGTACGAAGCCAGCGGAAGATAGATAATTTGATGATCAAGCTGGATGGTACGGATAACAAGTCCGGTCTTGGTGCAAATGCCATTCTTGTCGTATCCATGGCTATGGCAAAGGCAGCAGCAGATTCACTTAATATGCCACTGTACCGCTATTTCGGAGGTTCTAATGCTTATACATTGCCAGTTCCTACAATGAACGTACTAAACGGCGGACAGCATGCAGGAAATAATCTTTCGATCCAGGAATTCATGATCCAGCCAAAGGGTGCCGAAACATATTCAAAAGCACTCCGGATGGGAACTGAAACATATCATGCACTTGGAAAGGTCCTGGAAGCAAAATACGGTGCATCCGCGACCAATGTTGGATATGAGGGTGGTTATGCACCTCCACTTACCATGACAGCCGATGCACTTGATGCTCTTGTCAGTGCCATTGATGAGGCAGGATATTCTGAAACTGAAGTTACTATCGGTATGGATGCGGCTGCATCAGAGTTCTTTGATGGCACGCATTATTCCATCGATGGAAATATGTTGACTCCAGGTGAACTTGTAGATTATTACATTGAACTTGTGGATACATATCCGATCATACTGATCGAAGACCCATTCCATGAAGATTCATTTGAGGACTTTGCGAGTCTTACCAGTGAACTCTGGGATACGATAATTGTAGGTGACGATCTTTTTGTGACCAATGTTGAAAGACTTAGCCAAGGTATTGAGATGAATGCTGCAAATGCACTGCTTTTGAAAGTGAATCAGATCGGTACGATCTCCGAAGCGTTCGACGCAGCAAATATGGCATCACACCACGGTTACAATGTTGTAGTAAGCCATCGTTCAGCTGAAACCGAAGATGACACAATTGCAGATATTTCTGTTGCAATTGGTGCAGATCTTATCAAAACAGGCGCACCTGCACGAAGTGAGCGCACTGCAAAATACAACCAGTTACTTAGAATTGAAGAAGATCTTGGAGATGCTGCACATTACATGCAGTTGTGATCTTCCTTTTTCTGTTTTTCCATGATATCCCAAACATTGAGTGGGTTGTATCCAACAAAACTGAAAATCAATAAATTCAATAAAATCTTTAAAACCGCAGAGATCGCTGAGGAACGCAGAGATAAAAATACGTACTTGTTAGGTAGTTTTTATACCAGAGACTTTGCAATGCAGTCTGATGTCGTTAACAAGGCAACCTATCGCACATGGAAATCCGCACCTATATCCTGTGCGATACGTTCACATTTCCCAATATCGATCTCAGGCACGCCAACAACTGTCATCCTTGTGTGTATTCCTGCGTCCCGCGCTTCTTTTGTAAAATCAAGCATCGCCTGATATGAATTATCGTAGATTGGTCTGCATAGTTTATTGTATAACTCTTCAGACTCGGCATTAAGACTGACCGACACGGCGCTTAGTCCTGCTTCTTTTAATTCGGAAATTACATTCCTGCCCGGGTGAATGAGTCCAACATGTCCATTTGTGTCCAGTCTCACAACGATGTTGCGCTCGCTTAAGTAGCGTATGACCCCAAGCAGTTCATCAAGTCGTATCGTGGGTTCGCCAAATCCTGTGAATACAACTTCCCTGTA
>JAUVET010000292.1 GCA_030594665.1 Methanosarcinaceae archaeon | reverse complement strand
CAACTTTGTGACATCCAAAAGCTTCCGGGGCGTTCCATCAGGCTTCGAGGTGTCAAAAACAATCTCTCCTTCGTATCCAACAATATCCTTTATCAACTCAGCCAGATCCCGTATCGTAAGATCCGCTCCAACCCCGATATTCACAAATCCACCAATATCCGCCACATCATAGTTCTCCATCAGATGCACACACGCATCAGCCATATCATCCACATGCAAAAACTCGCGCATTGGGGCTCCGGTACCCCAGACAACGACCTGCGACGTATCGTTTACTTTCGCATCATGGAACTTTCGGATGAGGGCTGCCATTGCATGTGATGTCTCAAGGTCATAGTTGTCATCTGGACCATACAGGTTGGTTGGCATGACTGATATGAAGTTCGTGCCATACTGCTCGTTATAATGCTTGCACAGCCGGATACCTGCGATCTTTGCGATCGCATACGCCTCGTTGGTCACTTCCAGTTCTCCGGTCAGCAGATACTCTTCTTTGAGCGGCTGCGGCGCAAGTTTTGGATAGATGCACGATGAACCGAGGAATAGTAGTTTCTTCACGTTGTTGGTGTATGCGGCATGGATGACATTTGCCTCGATCATCAGGTTTTCGTAGATGAACTCTGCCGGATATGTGCTATTAGCCATGATGCCGCCAACCTTCGCTGCGGCTAAGAATACGTATTCCGGTCTTTCGGCTTCGAAGAAGTTGTTTACTGCCTGCTGGTTGGTGAGGTCAAGTTCGCTGTGTGGGCGCGTTATCAGGTTGGTGTAACCTTTCGCTTCCGATTTCCGGTAGATGGCTGAGCCTACCATGCCGCGGTGACCTGCGATGTAGATTTTGGATGTGGGGGTCATAGACTGTTCTCCGATTTTATGTCTAATAGTATCTGTGTGTGCACTGATATATTTATTTCATGGCGTTACGTGTCTCACTTGTGACGACAGTACTCAATTTTTTCACAATCGTCCGGTTATCATCTAAAAATGCTTCAACCCATTTTTGAGCGTTTTCTCTCAAATGATTTCTATACATATTGTTTTCGATTAATTCTTTTAACAGTTTAGTTGTTTCGTTAAAATCATTAACATTCAAATTGCAATAAATGTTTTCAGGCAAATCATTAGCAAACGAATAACTTGCGGGTACGAGTGCTACAACACCATTGAAGATTAAAGATTTGATTAAAGCTCCTTCTATGGGTGCAGACCACAACGAGGGACATAATACCACTTTTGAGTTCATTACATATTCTTTTAATCCGCTTTCCCAACTAATATCCAGAAACTTCACATTTTTTATATCCATATTTGAGATTTCGTGACCCATAATTTTTTCACATCTCTTATATGAAGCAGGAATCAAAAAGGAATATTGCTTTAGTTTCGACGCAATATTAAGCACATACAATAGCCCTTTGACCTCATTTGCAACACCGTGGTAAACAAAATCAACACTGGATACACTTTTTATTTTTCCAGATTCTGTGTTAGGGAATAAATACTCAAAATCGTTTGTAAATAATCCAACTTCATGTACTTTGATACTATTCCCATAATGCTTTTTTATTAGTTTTGTTTGAGATGGATTTTGTGTAATGAATGTTATTTTCTTAGACAAATCATTTAATTTTTCTAAAAAATTTATGTTATCGTTTAATCGCTGTCTTGTGGGAAATGGTTTACAGTGATGCATTTTAGCATATTTATAATTCCCTCTCAGGCATAAAAGGCAAGAATCAAATGTTTTATCGCGATGATTATATGATTTCACACAGAAAAAACTACAGTCCATCAAATAGATGAAACTATTATTGTTTTCAATCAATTTAATTACATTCTTGTATCCAATTGATTGTGGATGAATTAGTAGTACATTTTTGGATTTTAAATGCATTACCTTTATTTTGAATATTAATCTATTGACGATAATCGAATACACATATTTTAAAAAATCTTTAAAAAATGTTAGGTATGATCTTCTTTCAAGTAGAGTTTTCAGATCAGTTTTAGGATAGTATATATTTGGATAAATAATACAGAACTCATCATGATTTTGTCTAATAAGATATGTCATTAATCTGCCTATTCCCCACTTACTAGGGGGAATTCCGGATATAATATAATTTATTTGATGGTCAGACATATACTTCATATCGCTGTTTGTTCAAATTATTTTAAAATATCAGTTATAAAGTTAACAAATTTTTTAATTACGAATTTTAAATGAACATCCTTCAATCCAGGATACACCCCAATCCAAAAAGTATCATCCATAATACGGTCCGTATTCACAAGATCCCCACAAACCTGATACTCAACACTCTCAAAACATGGATGTTTAGTAATATTCCCTGCAAACAGCATCCGAGTCGAAATCTTATGATCTTCAAGATACTTTACAATCTCATTTTTAGTAAAGCCTGCATCTTCACGAACTGTCAACAAGAACCCAAACCAGCTTGGCTCAGCCCCTGGCTCAACTTCCGGTAAAATGAAATGATCATCATATTTTTTCAAACCATCATACAGCATTTTGAAGTTCCGTTTCCGTGCCTCGATGAATGATGGCAGTTTCTTGAGCTGTTCCACCCCAATTGCTGCCTGCATATCTGTCAGTTTCAGATTGTACCCGATATGTGAATA
>JAUVET010000211.1 GCA_030594665.1 Methanosarcinaceae archaeon | reverse complement strand
TGGTGTGATTCAAAATGGCTAAAATAGGATTTGTTAAATTGGGTAATTTAGGAATGAGTCAGGTAATTGACTTGATCCAGGATGAGATTGCAGCAAGAGAAGGCATTGAGATCCGTTCTTTCGGAACCGGTCCGAAGATGGGCAAAGATGAAGCTGCAGACACAGAATATCTCAAGAAATGGGATGCTGATTTTTACGTCATGATCAGTCCGAATTCAAGTGCACCGGGACCAACTGCTGCACGAGAGTTGTATAAGGACGTACCATGTATCGTAATATCTGACGGACCAACCAAGAAGGATGACCGCAAGGCACTCGAAGATGCAGGCTTTGGTTACATCATCATGACAGTTGATCCACTGATCGGTGCAAAGACCGAGTTCCTTGACCCTGTCGAGATGGCTTCATTCAATTCTGATGCAATGAAGGTACTTTCAACTTGTGGTGTCGTAAGACTCATGCAGGAAGCATTTGACGATGTTGCTGCACAGGTGGATGCAGGTAAATCCGGCAAGGACCTCGAACTTCCACACATTCTCGCAAAACCTGAGAAATGTATCGAGAGTGCAGGATTTGCTAACCCATACGCAAAAGCAAAAGCACTTGCTGCATTGCACATGGCTGACAAGGTTGCACAGATCAACTTCCCTGCATGTTTCATGATGAAAGAGATCGAGCAGGTAACACTCACGACTGCAACTGCTCATGAAATGATGCGCGCATCTGCACAACTTGCAATTGATGCAAGAGAGATCGAGAAATCCAATGATACGGTCTTCAGGCAGGCTCATTCAAGAAAGGGTAACATTGTAAGAAAGACCAAATTGTACGAGAAACCACAGTAAAGTGTCCATCCGGACACTTATTTTTTTATTTTTGTTTTTGTTTTAGTTTTGATTTTTGTTATTATATTTTTCTAAAACCGATCTATGGATCCAATAACGGCTTTTGGGATTGGTGCACTGGTATTTGTTATAATTGTATTGCTGACTGCATTTTCTTTAAAATCCGCATCAGTTCTGGCATCTTCTGCCAATAAGGATTATACTATCGAGACGCAGGAATATGTTGATGATTTGACTAACGATGTGGTGGATGATGTCAATGTCCAGGACACGCCGGAAACAGTGTCAGAGGAATCTTGCTAGTATCAGGAACGTCAACACCAGTGGCAATCCGACAAATCCCCACATTGTAGGATTGTGCTTAAAGACCTTGGCGCCGTCAAGCGGTCCGAATGGTATCATGTTGAACCCTGCAAGGAAAACGTTTACGTATGCTCCATAAAGACCGATGGTTTGCATAAGCACAGAATCCGACAAAAACAAAATTCCCACGAACACAACAGCAAGCATCACATTGATCAATGGGCCTGCCAGCGCGATCTTCCATGTTTCCCGTGATTGTGTGAGCATATCATAATATCTTTCATCATCCGTACCATAATACGACCTGCGTTTTTGTATCATGACGGCACCCGGTGCTGCGAATACAAACCCTGTGACCACTTTCAGAAAAATAGCAAGCAAGAGTCCCACCGGGCTTGCTTCATATACTGCGTTATAACCATAATGCTGGGCTGTGAACTTGTGCCCGAGTTCATGCAGTATGAAACCACTGCCAACACTGAGTGCAATTACAGCCAGCATGGTTGGTTCTGTTGATGGGTATGCGAATGCTACCGTAAGTACTACGAGTGATGCAACAAGATGAACGGTTTCTTTCAGGTCAATTATCATCACTGTAACTATTTACTATGGCATATAACGATTTTGGATGTGATTTTCAAATCATTTAATAACCGGTATCGCGGCAACTTCCAAATGTCGATTATGAGGGTATAGATCATATGGCATCATTTTCTAAACTCCAAAATGAGCGATAGGTTTCTACACAGCGCCATCAGCGCACAGACATAGAACGTTTATGGGCAAATTATGCGTCCATGCGGGTGCTGATGTAAAGAGAGAGGGACAGCAATTGACCGAAACTGAAGAAAAGGGAGCATCAGTTCTTGTCGCAAGCGGCGCATTCCACTGCTACCAACCCACAACCTCAAACCCTGAACCCAACCATGCAATTCCCAGATCTGCAACTATGACTCCGCTTGAAATCCGTTTTGTATTTCATGTTCATGGTGTCGGAACGTGCCACGCTGCGCGCGTGTGGTCGCGCCGGTTTTCGTATCTGTCTTAACCCCGTCCACCTAGCGACATTGTATGGTTGACTCGACATTAATTTCGCTTTTTAGCCGCTTCGACCTCTGCGATGATCCCCGGATATTCACTGAATATGCATGAGATATCTATAGCGCCAACAATATCTACTACACCAATAGCGCAAATGGCTTCCCCATCTTCGTTCCTGATAGGGGATACTACAACCGGCATACCTTTGTATACGCCTTCGTTCGGTACAGAACGCGTGGTCTTATTGGTACGCAACACTTCTTCCAGTATGGGACCTGTGTATTCAGCATCATGTACGTTCTCCTTTTCCATGCGGATGCCCATTTTGTTTAAACTGCGCGCAGTGGTCGGCAATCCTGTCAATTCATGGATCGCTTTCACTATCGGTTCAAGGTCTAAGCCTGTTGAATCTGCTGATATGCATATATCTTCCATTTACCCACTCCCTCTTATATTTATTATAGTCAAAAACCAAACATTCAAACAATCTTTGCGGACTTCGCGACCTGCACGCCTGTGGGCGTGCAGAGCGCCAAGAGCGCAAGGTATTCAGGTCATATGTCAAATATATTATGTTCTTGACTATAAACACGTTAAACTAAGATTGTCACTCTGTAGTCATATCCTTTTCGCGTCTTGATCTTTAATCTTCCTTCGCGCGCGGCATGGCAATAATTTCGCGGACCTGCATGCTGAAAAAATCATGGGAATGCGCAGGACGGACAACAACTGCTACATCTGCACCCTGTCTTGTGCCACCGATCGCGATGATCTCCGTATCACTTGAAACCGGTATGTGTCCCGAATCTGCTGCCATCATTGCGACCTCAAGTGCAACCTTGAAACCTTTTCCAAAGACCGCGCGCAGGGTATCTGATATTACGTCTATACGGCTGGCACCGCCAATTCTTTTTGATATCGCGCGCTCAACGCCTGAGAACATATGCGACTGCGTGGTTACAACCACTCCCATATCTTCCAGCGTTTTGAGGTTTGCATCGTCCATCTCCCATTTACCACCTTCACGTAGTCCGTATTGGTGAGTCTCAGAGATAATTTTAACATCCTTACCTTTGAACGCCTGCGCAATCTTAATCGCAGTATATCCACTTGTGCTGGCAACAACCACGTGTTTAATTCCGAGTTCTTCGGCACGTTTCACTGTTGCACTGACAAGTTCATCTGTATTCTGCTTGCCTACGTCGTCAAAATATATTATTGATCTTTCCATGTTCATTCCTCTGGTATTCCGTATTTTTGATTGATTAACTTATACTTATATATCATTTTATTGAAAAACGAAGTCATATATATTAAATTCTTATTGGTCGTATAAATTTATTCCCAATCAATTTCCTCAAAAGCCATCTTCACAGCCTCTTTTGCATCTTTCGCCACGCGTGTACCCTCTATCTCCCAGTCGGATTCAAGCACAACCACAGTTTTCCCCATCTTAAGCGAAAGCGCGATCTCTGAAAGTGTGCCGTATTCGCCATTTACTGCGATCAGCGCATCGCATGACTGTGCAATAATGGCATTTCTTGCATG
>JAUVET010000137.1 GCA_030594665.1 Methanosarcinaceae archaeon | reverse complement strand
GAGAGTGGATATTGGGTTGGTTTTTTAAACGGCACAAAGTACGTAGCTCTTAAAAGTGCAAATGCAGAAAAACTTACAATACCGCTCGTTGAATTTGACAGCAATGATATTAAGACTCTTGAAAAAGGTGAAGAATGGGATATTGGCGGAGGATTTACACTTGTAGCACAGCAGATTGATATCGATGGCGATAAAGTGTATCTCGTATTGTATAAAAACGGCGTGTATCTCGCTGATACAATCCTTAACGCAGGTTCTTCTGATCTACAGTACCGTGTCTGGACTTATACCAAAGATGTTGCCGGAGAAAGTGATGTTCCGGTACTCTCTTTGTATCTAAGTGGACTCATGCAGGGAACAGAGACCGATTATGTGCAGATAAAGTATCTATTCCTGATCGATGATGAAAACATATTAGAGATATCTTGTGACACTATATATGATAATATGGAAATCAACTGGGTAGCTGGACCAGGTCTCGGATTTTCGAACCGGTGCAGCCTGTATTTGAATTCCAGTAGTACTTCCCAGATTATGGGAAATCTCTCATTTATAACTGTAAACAATGCAAGTTCCATAGAATTTTATCCCAATATGGTCCGTGGGGAAATTCCTGTATTATCCGGTGGCGGTGGGTTTGTATCAGCCAATTATTCCGGCTTGTGGAACTTATCAGAAGGCTATACAATTGCATTGCAAGAAGTCGGTCCTGCTGGAAATAAAGCAATGTTTGCCCTGCTTAAAGATGATGTGATGATCGACCAGAGGATACTCACAGAGAAGTATAATGCACCAGTTAATTCGGATTCTTGCTATCAATATATACATAATGGAACCGAAATCATCAATGCAACCCTGGAGTTTTCATTCTACGGGACAAATTCAAAACTTGCCAAACTCGCAGATGTTTATCAACATTCGGAAATTGATGGGGAAATATTACTTGAGAATGGTTCTCATGTGTTTAAACCGACAACTTCAACCGGCATTATATGGGACCTTCAGGAAAACTATACGCTTACAATGAAAGATACTAGTTCGGACAGTGAAGAGGTATGGTTTGAGTTATCAAAGAATGGGGTCGTTGTAAATGATGAAGTACTAAATGAGGATTTTGTTAATGAATCGGAATACCTTTCCGAAAATGGCAGTATAAGTTACCTGGTTGATGATATATTTACGGGTACTTCTGAAAATGCGGTAAAGATTAAAAACGTTATCCAATCTTCTGATGTAAGTGGAGACGTTTTGATTAGCAATGCTACTCATTTCTACAAAACAGGAGATCCTGCAGGTATACCATACTTTTTGCCAAACGAGTACGTATTATTAATGAAAGATATGGGTGTGAACGGCAAGAAGGTATGGCTTGCGTTAGCCAAAGATGACAATATGCTCAAGGAAGATATTATAAAACAGGATGAGATGTTTACTTATGCTAACGGTTCTGAAACATTTAACTGCACAATGACAGGCATAATGCGCGGTACACTGGCAAATGTTGCAAAAATTGTAAACATAAATTTATGTTCTGATACGGGCGAGCAATTAGTTCACAACGGATCAAATACATTTGCTACAGCAGATCCAGGTGGAGAGATATGGCAGCTTTTTGAAGGGTATTCGTTAGATCCCAAAGACTGCGATATAACTGGGAGTAAAGTTTGGCTATCTCTTTCTAAAGATGGTGTTGTTGTTAAAGATGAAATTATAGATGCAAGGGATATCAATGAAGTTAGATGGTTCAACTACTATAATTCAAGTGGAGAATTAGTTTTCAGTACATATGTGAGCAACGTTTATTCCGGTCAGGTAGATAATCTTGTAATATTGGAAGATAACGTCCAGTACTCAGAAGAAAATGGAACATTATTGCTTGATATCTCAACGAAAACGTTAAGAACCGGATGCATGTTAAACGACATTACACTTCCCACCATTACAATCACATCTCCAACAAACGGCCAGACCTTCACAAGTCCTGTTATTACTGTAACCGGAACCGCTTCAGATGACACTGGCATTGCAAACGTTACGGTAAATGGCATACTTGCAACCGGCACTACAAACTGGAGTGCTGAGGTTACGTTGACAGAAGGCACTAATTATATTACTGCGGTTGCAATGGATATATCAGGAAACCAGGTATCAGATACGATAACAGCTATATTGGATTCCGGTACACAGGTCATAACTTCAGAACCCGTTGAGATAAGGGGACCGGTTTTCAATGGTTCCGACATTAGTAATGATGATATGGGTTATGTGGGTCTAAGCGGCAACGGTATTCTGGAAATGAACGCATCAAATTTTGTAGGTTTCTGCTATGATCTAAATGCTGACTGGAGTACAGAGAAACTTGTGATACTTCAGAATTTGACATTATCTCCCGGGACACTTGATAAAAATGCTCTTGTTTACACATCAACTATTCAACCTGTTGATTACAACTCAACTAATCTTATGTTAGCTGATACCAATGGGTATGAAAAGATCGGTTACTTTGGAAAGGAGTATGTCCCGATTAAATCAGATCAGGCAAACAAATTATCCGGATTGCTCATGGATGAGGCAAATTCCGATAATCATATTCTGGGAATAAACCAGACACTTGAACTCGGTGAGGGATATGCGATCATCGCTAGAGAAATCGATGTCGAGGGTAATAAGGTCTGGATGGAACTGATCAAGAACGGGGAATGTATTGACGCCACGATTATCAGTAGTAGTGGGACATGGAGTTACGATCAGGATATTGGCGGCGAAACAGATATTGTCACTCTGATGGTGTATGTTGATGAGATTTATCAGGATGAAATCGAAAGTTACATTGTTGTCAAAGGGATCTGGCAGATATCAGATACCGTCAAGGAAATTAGTTCAGATGAAACAGTCGGCAAACTTAAAGCAGCTTCAGTAAGTGGCGACACAATCATAATGACGAACGTGGATGATGAGATCACTCTGCTCAAGAATACTGATGTTTCGATTACAGACGACCTTTCGTTCAGGGTCGCAGACTCGGATGATGTCAGATTCCACATCATGAAGACATACACCGCATCTGGTACATACGAAGTACGTGGAACACCATTGACCATTGATGCATCCAATAATAATGCTATTGGTGCACCGAACGCAACATGGAACTACAACAATTTCCCGGTTTTCCTCTATGATCTGAAAAGTGATGTCGGGTTTGAGACATTGAGACTGAACTGTACTGAAAATATAAGTGTGATCGGTCCGGCTCTTAACAACGAGAACAGGTCTGTTGCAGCAAATGCCCTTGTCTACACATCAACCATTCAATCAGTTGACTACAACTCAAACAATCTTCTGTTAGTTGATCCGGACGGGTATGAGAAGATCGGATACTTCGGAAAGGGATACGTCCCGATTAGATCAGGCCAGGCAAATAAATTATCCCGATTGCTTATGAATGAGGGAAGTAAGTATTTCATCAGAAACGGCCAGGCATTTGAACTAGGTGAGGGATATGCTCTTACACCACAACAAATTGATGTTAATGGTGGTAAGGTCTGGATGGAATTAAGCAAAGACGATGAATTTGTTGCAGACAAGGTTCTCTACAGAGGAGAGACATGGAGTTACAAACAGGATATTGGCGGCGAAACAGATGTTGTCACTCTAATGATTTATGTTGATGAAGTATTTCAGGGAATGTTCGACAGTCTTGTAAAGATCAAAGGTATCTGGCAGATATCAGATACGGTCAAGGAAATCGGGTCAGATGAGACGTCCGGCAAACTCAAGGGTGGAGCAAGTGGCGACACGATCACAATGATGAACGAGTATTCGTTCACATTGACAAAAGGCACCGATATTGGTATTGCAGAAGATATTAAATTCAAGGTTGCGGATGATGCTGTACTCACGAGGACCTACCCGTTCGCAGAGTATACGATCACCGAGGGAATACCACCCGAGCCTGTAGAATCGATATACATCGGATCAGCAATCGCTCCGCCAAATTCAACAGTGACGATCCCGGTAAGTGTTGCAAACGTCACTAATATTTCAGGGATATGTTTTGACCTGTTCTATAATTCCAGTGTTGCGGTTGTGAGCAGTGTTAATGCTAGCGAGAACTTCGCTGACTCCAGCATCACTTCAAATATAGACAATACCAATGGCACTACAAGAATAATACTGACGGGTTCGGATCTTATATTAGTATCAGAAGAAACTCCTGTGATCGATATTGTTTTTAATGTCACTGGTGGGTCTGGCAGTTTTAGTACTCTGGACTTGCAGAACGTGGAATTCAGCGACAGTGAGTTTAATCCATACACACCTGCGGTTGTGGTAGATGGTGTGATCACAGTCGGGATCAAAGGTGACTTCAACGGTAATGGCAGGGTCGATATCGGAGATGTTGCAAAGGTGGCGTTTATGGTGGCGGGGAAAATTCCATCAGAGTTGAGTGCTGATTTTAATGGAAATGGGCGTGTGGATATCGGGGATGCAGCTAAGATCGCGTTTTATTTAGCAGGGAAAGTGAGTGAATTATGACACTCACAATGCTTTTCAGGCATTTTCGTGCTTTTTTGAGCAAGAAAATATCGCTACATTTGGTTCCGGTCTGGAATAGCAAAGTTGAGATGTACACAAGCATGGAAAATATAAATTCGTTGGTCGTGAAAATATGAAAATTGAAATAAAACGAAACGATTTGTTGCCAGAGCGTACAGAAATTGAGAGATATTTATTTATCATTTCAGTGGGTCTTGCAGTAGCTTTACTGGCAACAGGCACTGCAAGTGCGACAGGTACCGAAACTATATCAATTGGTTCGGCTGCGGTAAATCCGGGTGATTCTGTAGTATTACCAATCACTATTGCGGATTTTACTGATGTCACAGGAGTCGCTTTAACTATTGTTTATGATGTAAATATCGTGACTATACAAAATGTTGTAGCAAACAGTAGTGTTGTCACAGGTTCCGGTGTATATCCATATATTGATAACACGGTTGGTAAAGTGACAATACCTCTTACTAATACTAACTCCATTACAACTACATCAGCTATACCTATAATCGATATCACTTTTGAAGTTGTTGGAAATTCCGGCAGTTCGACCTTAGAATTACAAGATGTTGAATTAGGCGATAACTCATTTAATGTCTATGTTCCGGGTACGATAAATAATGGTGAGATTATTATTGATGCAGTTACTGTT
>JAUVET010000176.1 GCA_030594665.1 Methanosarcinaceae archaeon | reverse complement strand
CCCTTTGGACTTGAGCATATTTGTTGTATCCCGTGTGTTCATACCCCAAAGATGTGATGCAGAAACGATCTCAACATCTTCATTATCTATCTGTAAATACACAGGCTCGTCTGCTTTTCCTGTTATTATCAATGCATCGATACCCGCAAACTTCATCTCTTTCCCGAAAAAACCGCCAGCGCTTGAGTCGAATATCGTACCTGTCAATGGCGACCTGGTTGTAATGGAGTGCCTTCCTGACATGGGCGCAGGTGTCCCTGTCAACGGGCCTGTTGTAAGTATCAGGGGATTTTCAGGACTCAACGGGTCAATTGTCGGTGCTACCATGTCAGATAATATTTTCACTCCCATCCCGCGTCCGCCAAGATACTCTTTTGCGGTCTTTACATCTGTTTTAGATTCAAATATCGACCTGTTGCCCAGATCAACCGTGATAGTTCTTCCTGTCCATCCAAACATGTTATCTTATCCTTGTCCTTACCCTTTACTCGCAATGATTATTTTTGTGTTATAAGTGAACCAGAGATCTCCTGCATCATTGAGCCGTATGTCCAGATCTGCAAGATCATTATTCATGGCATCGATCATCATTTTCTTTACACGCTTTGCTGACTCGACACCGGGATCTGACATCGAGATCCATTCATCGAAAACAAAATCGGCAGGCCAGTCCTCAAAGTGGAGTATATCAAAACCAAGATCGTTCAGCATCTGCACGATTTCGGATGGGCGATAGTGTTTTACATGAGACGGATCGCGAATTGTTTCCATCTCGTTTTGGTATTCGCTTTTTTTGATGTCTTCTGATGATGTGATGTCCGAAAGAACCAGTTTTCCGCCATGTTTCAGAACTCTTGTCATCTCTGACATTGCTTTTTCAGGGCGTAGGAAATGATGAAATGCGAATCTGCATGATACAAGATCAAAACAGTTATCCTCAAATGGAAGTGATTCCACGTCTGCGGATTCAAATGCCACATTTTTGATATTATTGTCTGCCTTATATTGCTTTGCGATTGCAAGCATCTCTTCTGTGAAGTCAATTCCGATAACCTCGAAGACATGTTTTGCAAACTCAAATGCCAAAAACCCTGTCCCCGTGGCGATATCCAGCAGGCGGTCAGTGTCGGATGGAGCGGTAAGTTCTATGATATGTTTTAGGTTAGCCTCATTGGAAAGCGCACTGTTTTTTGCATACGCTTGGGAGCGTTTTGCAAATTGTTCCTGTGCTTTTGTATGGGTCATGTGTGGCAATATGCGGTATGATGTATTAAAGGTTACAGAATTTGATAAAATCAGATCGGTGGTGTTTGTTTAGCCGGTGCATCGTTGTGTTGTGACGCAGGCGGTTTAACGAGTTCAGGATATTTTAAAAAAGGTGCTACCACACGCGCGTAGCGCGGCGTTGTTCTCTATCACTGGCCTGAATATACATAGAAGTTTCAATCGCTTTCAGTGCATCTGTGTTTGCACGGATTACTCTACGTAGGAACTTTGTATTTTATGAATGTGGGCGGGTAGTAGCAATGGAACGCGCCGCCTACGGCGGGGTTGCTGCATGGGGCATGGATATTTGAAATGTGCATCGACATTTCATTGAAATCGGCTAAACAAATGCGATTGGTGAATGCAAATGTGGTGCTCGGTGGCTTGTAATTTCGATTTATACATTGCTGCTTCAAAACATGTGTTCATGTATCGTTTTTTCAGTAATGGATTGACAAACACACACGTTATATTAATATACATGGCATGTATACTACACACCATGTATACTATTTGGTTAGCAGGTTGTTAGATGAAATTTTATAACAGAGAACAGGAATTTGAACTTTTAGATAACATCTCAATGAATGCGGGATTTAAACTTGTTGTCATCTATGGGCGAAGAAGGATTGGAAAAACCCGTCTTGTGAGGGAATTCTTAAAAGATAAAGATTTTGCATATATTTTTGTACCTAAATACAAAACAAAGGACTTGTTTTTGAAAGATATCTCACTGAATCTTGGGATACCCCGTTTTACTACGGTATATGATCTTGTGAAATTTCTGTTTGAGACAAAAAAGTATATTTTCTTCGACGAATTCCAGAATTTTTATCACATCGATAAGGGCATATATTCCGATTTTCAACAGCTTATCGACGAATACAAATCAATGGAAAAGGATACAAAAGTATTCATAAGCGGTTCGAGTTTTTCGCTTATGAAAAAAACATTCGTTGATTATGCACATCCTTTGTATGGAAGGGCGGATGTTTTGCTGAAACTGCCGCCATTTGACCTTAATACAGTCCAGACCATACTTGCGGATAATAACATAAAAAGCAAGGAAGAACTCATACGGTATTACGCTGTTTTCGGAGGAATCCCAAAATATTATGAGTTCCTTGAGATGCCCGAAGCATCATCTTTTGAGGAACTTGCAAAACTATTGTTCTTCGAAAAAAGGATGCCTCTGCTAAAGGATGAGGGGAGGACAGTATTGGTCAGTGAGTTTGGTGGTGAGTACAGGACATATTTCTCCATCTTGGAAGCAATTGCAGGCGGCAGAAGTACTTTATCTCAGATCGCTGATATATTTGAAGGAAAGAGTACTGTGGCTTCGAGATATCTTGACATCCTTCGCAAGGAATATGAGGTTGTAGTGCGGGAAACGCCGATAACAGAGGACCCCCGAAAGTCGAGGAGTGGAATTTATAAGATCAGAGATCCTTTCTTACGATTCTGGTTTGCATTTGTGAAACGATATGAATCCTATTATGAACAAGATCGTACAACCGAATTGTTCAATTTTTTCAACAAAAACTTTGACGCTTTTGTTGGATTTGCTTTTGAAGATATGGCAAAGGGATTTTTGGAGAAGAATAGCAATTTGCTGCCGTTCTCATTTGATAAAATAGGGCGGCAGTGGGGCAAGATAAGGGGTGCACCTAAAGGAAAGAACACCTACGAAATAGATATTGTAGCCCTGAATAATGATACAAAGGAAATACTCTTTGTTGAATGTAAATGGAAAGACATCAATGAGCGTGATGCAGATAAGATACTTGCAGATCTTAAGGAAAAATCATGTTTTGTTCAGTGGAACAATGATGATCGCAGGGAATATTTCGGGTTGGTTGCACGGAAAATTAAAGGAAAGGAACGGTTGCGAGAGAAGGGATTCGTGGTGTTGGATCTGGATGATATATAATGGAGGTTGGAACATTATTTCCGGTATGGGTCAATAAGACCAAACGGAAGTTTCTCATCACCAAACCATAATATCACATGAAGTAAAATATAACAATCACAGTTTGTGAATTACAAATGAACGAGCGGTTGTAAGTGGGGCATAACCGATGACAATAAGTGAAACCGAAAGCATATCAGATCCTGCGGAAAACAATTGCCCTGGCAGAAGGGTTGCTGATATCATGTCGAAAGATATCATCACCGTAGTAGAAGACGATTCCATTGAAAATGTAATTGAACTGTTTGAAAAACATCATTTCCATACATATCCGGTTTTAAGTGCCGATGGTGAACTGGTAGGCGTGATCGATCAGGATATAATATTAGAAGTGCTGATGTTTGACCGCATCCCGCGAACCAAACATACCCATATGGCTGCGGTCAGGTCGCTTGGTGAAGATGCAAAAAGCATTATGATATCTCATCCGGTTACCATTACTTTTGACACTAATCTTTGTGATGCTGCTGATATGATGCTAAAACATAACATCAATCGTGCCTGTGTGATCGATGACGGGAAACTGGTCGGCATCATATCCAAACGTGACGTTATAAACGAAGTTTACAGAACAAGGGGCTTAGGTTGAATGGATGCACTTCTTCTGATCCTTCTAATCTTGTTTTTAGCAAAAGTCTTTGGGGAAGCAATTGAAAGGGCAGGTTTCCCTTCAATATTGGGAGAAATATCTGCGGGAGTCGTCATAGGTGTATTGTTCATAGAACCGGATAGCGAAGTGCTTTCATTCTTTGCCGAACTTGGTGCGATATTCCTGCTGTTCACGGCAGGTTACAGGGAAGTCCATATCGCACAGTTGCGCAGCGCATCAATGGAGGCACTTATTCCAACCCTCACACAGATGTTGTTTGCATTCGGTTTTGGATTCCTGCTTGGGTTGGTGTTCAACCTCGGGCTTTTGCAAAGCATTTTCATGGGAGTTGCATTCAGCCCTACAAGCATCGGAGTCGTGGTCAAGACCCTGATCGATTTTGATTATCTTTCAAGCAGACCCGGGACGATGATG
>JAUVET010000288.1 GCA_030594665.1 Methanosarcinaceae archaeon | reverse complement strand
TTCATGCAGCAAAAGCATTCCTCGAACTCAATGATAAATCTCCAAGAACACACAAAGGAGTTATTTTGCAGTTAGGTCAATATGTGAAACTTGGAAAGCTGAGTAAAGATGAAGTCAGAAGCATAACACATGGATTAACAGTCAGAGTCAAGTGTGATTATGATGTTGAAGTAGTTATTGATGAAGGGGAAATGAGTGAACTCTTAAATGAAGCTGAACACTTTATTGATAAGATTGATAGTTTGGTCAAAGGTGCATATTGATATCAGTAATTGATGTAAATATTTGCATTTTGCACATTTAATATCAATTTATTTATACAATCAAACATATTTGGATTTCTACAATATTGAGTGAGTAACTATTTGACGGGGTTAACGGAATTTACAGGATATAAGTGACACGCACCATTCTGTTCATCCGGTCCATTAATTCAGATGATGAAATTCCTATGGCTCATTGACACACCAACCTTTATGCATCACAACGACACTATCCCATTTTCCAGTTATTTTTTCCGACACGCCTCTAATTAACATCCATTTAAATTAGCATTTAGTTGCCATCTATTATTAAAGAAATCAACCGCAGAGGACGCTGAGAGCGCAGAGTTGCCAATATAAGATTCTCTGCGTACTCAGCGTGCTCTGCGGTGAATTTTTCCCCATATTCACCGGGATAATTGGATTTTGGAACAGTGCCGTTTTATGTTATTGTTTATCCGTTTTTGATACATATTAAACAATACGTGACATACACCGCTACCAATTCCGGTTTTGTCTTGATAACTTCAATCAAATTCGAACCTTAAGGCATCTATTTATAACAAAGTATTCAATCCTTATACATGGCATTGAACAAAATTATTGTCGCCGCCATGCTGATGATCGTGGTCTTTGCAATCGCAATTTCACCTGATCAACAGGATGCGGGGGCAGATGGAAAAAACATTGTAAAGCATTCGAGCATCATTACAGGATCAGACCCATACAGCGCACTTTTCATGATAGCAGCGGCAGAAGAGGGGACGAATGAAGATACCGAGGTCACTGTGTATAACCAGGACCTTGCTCTTGTGAAAGAGAAGAGGAACGTGGATCTTGATGCAGGATACAACAGCATTGAGTATGTGAATGTTGCATCCCGCATCGATCCTACCTCTGTCATGTTCGAGGATACAAAATATTCCGACACCTTTGTTGCAGAGCAGAATTACCAGTATGACCTTGTGAGCAGCAGTAAACTGCTTGACAAATATCTTGACAAGGAAATATCGGTCACTGACAGTGATGGCACAACATATACAGGGACACTTTTGAGCCACGGCAATGGAATTGTTTTGAAAACTGACGGTGGAGTGGTGTCACTAACAGAAATTTCCAGGATCGAGTATCCCGATGCTGCGGGATTGTTAACAAAACCGACACTTGTATGGCAGGTATATTCACCTGTTGCAGGCAGCCGTGATGTTCTGACATCATACCTGACAGGCGGAATGTCATGGAAAGCGAACTACATTGTGAAGACAAATGCAGCCGATACAAAAGCTGATGTGACTGGCTGGGTATCTATTGATAACAGGGCAGGTACATCCTACAATGATGCAAAACTCAAACTTGTGGCAGGAGATATACACCGCGTGTATGCGCCACACATCTCTTCATATTCAAAATATGCTTTTACAGATGAAGCTGTTGGCATGGCTGTGCCTGAAAGCTTTGCAGAGGAGAGCCTGTTTGAGTACCACCTCTATACTCTGGACAGGACTACGACCCTGAAAAATAACGAGATCAAACAGATATCATTGCTCAGTGCTGATGATGTGCCTGTGAACAAGGAATTCATTTTCGATGGTATGCAGGATAGTAAGGTGCGTGTGGTTCTGGAGATGATCAATTCAGAGGACATGGGACTTGGCATGCCACTTCCGAAAGGTGTTGTGAGGGTGTATAAGGCAGACACTTCCGGGCAGCTTCAGTTTCTTGGTGAGGATGAGATAGACCACACCGCAAAGGATGAGGATGTGCGCGTGTTTGTCGGGTATGCATTTGATATTACAGGCGAGCGAAAGCAGACCAATTATAATAAGATCAGTGAAGATGTCTACAGGGTAAGCAATGAGATCACGATCAAGAACCACAAGTCAAAGTCGGTTAATATTGTTGTTGTGGAACACCTTTATGGCGACTGGGATGTCATTACAACATCTGATACCTACACTAAAAAAGATTCACGCACTATAGAGTATAAGATCTCGGTGCCTGCTGATGGAACAAAAACGGTGTCGTATACAGTGGAGTACACGTATTAAGGACTCTGGAGGAAGATGAGCAGGACTGATAAACCTGCCATCTTGTCTTTTTTTGTGTCTGATAAGTTCATCATTCACATCGTTGGATTTTATTTTGTAGGTGCCATGTACGCAACATCAATTGATGTTAACAGTGTACTATTCGAGCTGTCACGACCAACCATTGTCCCGGAAAAGATCATGTTTTTAGAGCCGACTTTTATCTCGTCACCAATCTCAAAATCATACGTATCCCCAAATATTTGCAATTTGCCCATGTTTGAAGAAGTTATTATTAGTTGATTCAACAATGCTCCTGTATATTCTTCATTTTTATACACGGGAATATCCATCTTCGAGTTTTCGAAGTTGAGGACTTCGTATGCCAGACTGGTTGGAATATAA
>JAUVET010000272.1 GCA_030594665.1 Methanosarcinaceae archaeon | reverse complement strand
TCCAGCATTGCATCCGATGCGGCAGGGCTTGCAGCAGAGGCTGCTTCAGAAGCCGCTTCAAACCTGGCCAATAAGGTAAATGTTAGCGAAGATAACGAAACTGTTGGCAAAATACTTGAAATGCCCGGATTCGGTTCAATGTTGTCTGCCGTAATGATCGGACTTGTGTTTATATCCATGCGGCGAGGACTAAAAAACCAATGAAAATTTTATAACCGCAGAGATCGTCGAGGGTCGCAGAGACAAAATACAACTCTCTGCGCCCTGCACGCCTTGCGAGCGTAGCAGGCACTCAACTCCGCAGGAGGTGAGTGTCCTCCGCGCGCTCTGCGGTGATTTTTTTTCAATGACCAGTTGGCATACTATTCAATTATTACAAAATACCTGATGTATTTATCAAATTTGATTGCATTGCTCACACGATGTTAGAGGGAGCCATTTTTTCTCAATACTCAACATCCTGCTGCACAAAGATCATTATCCCACTAAACAGGAACAGTAGTCCAATCCCTACTTGTATGAGCATGTACTGGTTGAACATCTCGCCACTATAAAGCGCAATCATATCAAGCGTAAGTGGAGAGATCATTGTGATCTTTTCAACTGTAAGTGCCATGCTTTTACTTACGGCATTGAATACAGGCAAAAATAGCCACAGGGTTGTAAGTGCTACCATGATCTTCAATACCCAACCGCCCCGATTCACTGCACTCTCTTCATTTCGGGTAATTGTGGATATGAAAATACCGATCGATGCAAACAAGAATGTTGTGACAAGACTTGCGATCAATACCTGATTCTTGAGTTGGGCAGCCTGCTCAACTTCAATATGCGGCATAAATGATGTATCAATTATCCAAAAACTCCCTGCAAACACCAAAACGATCATTGGAAGGACAGCCCCCATTGCTCCAATTAATTTGGATAAATACGCCATAGCTCTTGGCTGAGGGCTTACCAACAAATGATACAGTGTCTTTGATTCACGCTCCCTCGCAATGCTTGAAGCACACAGGCGCACAGACAGTTTTGAAAGTGATGACAGTGCAATGAGTATTGGAGCAATGATGAACAACGTTATTCCCAGGTCAACAGGCAGCACCATATCAATAGGCAGCGCCATGTCAGGAGATGCACCGGAACTTGCAGACTCCAATGCCAATGCTGCGAACGTCATAAAGAATATTGCAAAATCTGTCAACGGTGCGACTCCTTTTTCAAGTTCGATCGGAAGCATTGAAAGCAAAGGCGTTTCAACCTGCACAGCACCGTATTTTTGCATATATGTCCCGTACAGTGCAATTGTGAACACAAATGTGAATAGAATGTATGATGTGATCGTCTTTCGCCTGATCACGAACTTCAACTCATCGAAAATGATTGCGAACATACCCATTAATAAGTTAACCATGCTGACCACCTGCGAATTTTAAGAATATATCTTCAAGTGTGATCTCTGTCTGCTTTGCTTCAAGTATGCCTGTATGTTTCGAAGCCGTGTGGATCACAACGGGAATATCGGTTTTGGGATCAAGGACCTTTACAATAACCCAGCCGCGTTTTTGTGAAACATCGGTCACACGATCAAGGGATGAAAGTTTTGCCTCAAGTCCATCCATTGCAGAATCATCGCTAACCTTCAGTTCAATCGCAATGCTTCCGGTTTTGTGCCGCAAAGACTCTATTGTATCTTCAACAACTGTTTTTCCATCCTGGATTATCGTCACGCTATCACACAATTCCTCAACTGTATAGAGATCGTGGTCAGAAACCAAAATCGTTTTTCCCATATCCTTAAGATCAAGAATTATCTCCTTAAACTGCTTCCTGATGACCGGATCAAGTCCTGACATCGGTTCATCCAGAAGCAGAATTTCAGGTTCATGCAAAAGTGCGAGAGCAAGCGCGACACGCTTTTTCATACCTGTTGAATATCCCCTGATCGGGCGGTCTGCCGCATCTTCAAGCTGGACAGAATATATCACATTACTGATAAGGGTTTTAGCCTCTTTTTGCGGCATCCCATAGAGTTTCGAATGGAATACGAGTTCACTACGTGCCGATTTATTCTCATGCAACCGAGGGGTTTCAGGAACTACACCGATAATACTACGTATACTGACACCATGTTTTATTGGAATATCATTTATCGTGACCTCGCCCGAATTTGCACGGATGAGCGTTGAAAGTATTTTTATTGTGGTACTCTTCCCTGCACCGTTCGGTCCGATAAGTCCGTGTATTGAACCTTTGTTCACATGCAGGTTCAAACCCTTGAGCGCGTCCACTTTTCCAAAACTTTTTGTGAGGTTTTTTGCATCGATCAAAGTATCACCAACAGATAATTATTAACATTTTCATCATTTTTAACGTTTATATGTGCAAGCATCCATTAGCTTATACCAGCGATAACAGAAAATAACAATTAAAATGACGCTTGTAAATTCAAATATTTCAAATTCCATGATTCGTCCTTTATTCAGTTCGGCACAATACCAAAATCCAGTGATTTAAACAATTATATTAGACGCAGATTTACGCTGATTAACGCAGATGCAACCTTAAATCTGCGTAAATCTGCATAAATCTGCGTCTTAAATATCACTGGAAAATGGAACAGTACCATTCAGTTCATAATAACATTAGTAATTAAAAATATAATTAATGATGTATATATGTTACTACGAAAAAGATGCATCTCCGGCATATCAATACAAAAAACGAACACAACATGATATAGCACCCTGTTTAGAGATTTCTGAAATGGGACTTATTTTGCAACATTAGATCATGTGTTTTTAATTATATATCCAAGTTACAACTTTTTCTTCGGTTAAATTCGAAGCTCGCGTCGTTGATTATACTGTATATGGGCACTATCTCAAAAT
>JAUVET010000228.1 GCA_030594665.1 Methanosarcinaceae archaeon | reverse complement strand
CACATCCAGTATCACTCAGCACCTTTTCGATCAAACTCAGATAATACGAGACTGTAGAGGGTTTGATCCGGAGTTCAGCTGCTAATTCATTTCTGCTCACATACTTACCTTTATCTGACAGCATAAATAAAACTTTTGAAGATGCACGATTCGTCTCTAATAGTTCTGAAATAACATCATTCAGAAGCTCTTTCACCGCATTTACTTCGATATACGGCTTTTTCGGTTTGATCTTGCTCACAAATCCAAAATGAGCGTCGCACACATTTGACAGTCTTACCAGATCGTCATATTCGCGGCTTTTGCAATACACACCAAAGCTCCAGAGAGAACGATATTTTTCTTTGAGCAGACGAATCTCAGAATGTATGACTGTTCCCAGTTCCACATTATCACCTTCATCAGATGCCAGTAAAATTTTGTTATAATCCTTCCATGCAATCGGTGCCGGAAGCCCGATCAAAATGTTCTCCTCTAAAACTCCCGAATCCTCAGAGATTCTTCTGCGCGTTTCATTCAATTCAATGACATCTCTTTCCATTCCCTCGATGCTACTGCGAATACGGGTAGGTGTGGCATCATCAAGCATAAACACCCTCTTGAATAGTCTCCGGTGCAGCAGCCGCTCAACAAGTGGTTTCGCCCTATCAGACTCCCTCATTGCCAGCAGCAGTTCCAAATCTCCGGATATAAATATATCAAATTCATTAATGCTATTATCGCTCAGCGCATATTTCAACGCGGTGATAAACATCTCATCTGCGATCAGCGATGTATGATGAAGATAGACGGCTTTACGAAGTGTAAATCTGGCATTCAAAATGCTTAAAATTGAATTTACAGTGTCAGGAGAATTTTTAAAACCAATCCGCTCCTCGGTATCGACATTGATTATTTTAAATGATGAAAAAATTCTATCGTCATAATTTCCGTAAGGCAGTCCGGTATAAAAAGAGTCTCTGCGCAGATAATCCAGTGAATCCGCATCGATATACCCATCTATCAGGTCACTAATATACGCTCTATTCCCGTTCAGAATTTCACAGATAGAGTCTCGGTCATCCTTCTTCAAAACATCACATACGAACGGTGTTTCAATATCCCCTTTGATCTCCAGGACTTTCTCCTTATACGTCCCATCCAGTATATATTTGACAACACTCTCATGCACAGGCATGCCCATGTTGCGTAATCGCTCGGTTATATGGACATAAGCAGGCTGAGCCGCGTCGTGCAACAGAGCAGCAAGATATAATAATCGTTCATCCTTACGTGGTATTGGTATGCCGGATAATCGCACAATCTTCTGCGCCATCCACCTTGTCCCGATGCTGTGTTCAAACCGTGTGTGGTTTGCACAGGGGTATACAAGATTGACAAAGCCGAGTTGCGCCACATGCCTCAGGCGCTGCATCTCATACGTATCAATGATTGATGCTTCCACATCTGACAGAATGATATCCCCATAGAGTGCATTGCGAATTTCCATATTAACTAATCAATTCTTAATGCATATAAACCTATCGTTTCGTTAGTAGTGTCTTGTTTAAGTTGGATCGTAGATTTAAGGTTAGTCTATGAATCAACAACAAATCTACATCGATATAACTTATCAAAGTTTTGTTGAAAAATAATCCCCAAATACAGAATAAACCCATCGTGGGGTTTAATGTACCTCCGAGATATCTAAACTAATCAACTTTTGAGATCCCGCTGATAAACAGATACGTGACTTTTGTGACATTGTTTTCCCATGGTAACTGATAAACTTTTATCGATTTATCATCACGTTTCCATAACATTACGCTTGTTTAAGTTGAATAATGTATTTAAAGTTGATTGAAGATTCAACATTAACTATAGGCTGACACAATTTTTCAAATTTTACTTTGAAATAAAGCATGATAACGCAATAGAATATTTTTTGTGTTGATTAAGTACACGATATGGCTAAATTACTAAACTGCTGGGATTGTGTAGATATACATTTATATGACTTTTGTGACTATGATGGAATGTGTCCATGGATAACCCATTTACAACTGCTGTAGGGAATATGCCGCCGCGCTTTGCCGGAAGGCAAAACGAAAAGGACTCGTTTTCAATGAGTTTGAAGTCTTTAGCACAAGGAAATCCAAGAAATCTCGCATTTGTCGGTGATTATGGGACTGGTAAAACTGTTCTGCTGAAAGAATTCTCTAATATGGCAAAAGATGTGTTCTGCATCACGTTTCCATGTTACCAGTTCGAGAATTATGCCCAATTCTTTAATTTCCTGATAGATACGATAAACAGAAAACTCCATGAATCAAAGGGCGACAAGATACTGAATATATTTAAGAACAATATTAAAAGCTTTTCAATACCTGTTGTCGGCGGCGGTATTGAATTCAAAGATGACGATCCGGCATTTGATCCAATGAACCGGATGATTGACACGTTTGAATCAGTTTATAAGGCTGTTAATCAACCGATCATCTTATTTTTCGATGATTTCCAATATTATCTGAAAACGATAGGGCAATCAGAGATTCTCAAACAGGCATTCACTGTATTGACTCAAGAACTTGGGTATGATATCATGCTGACCATTTGTGGTAACTTGACCACTTTTGAAGGCGTTCAAGAGATGCATGAACCGATTGCACGATTTTTTGAACCCAGGAGGATAGAACCGCTCTCCATAGATGAAATCGATGATGCGATCAATACACCACTGAGGTCACTTGGATGCAGGTTTACAGATGAAGCAATTGAGAGAACACACGAACTGAGTCAGGGAAGGGCATATTATGTACAATTGTGCGCTCATTATGGACTAAATGAAGCATGCGCCAGACAGGTAACGCCGGAAGATGTATCGGCTGGACTGCGTAGCGTTTTGAATAGATTGGCGATAGAACGTTTCGATAACATTTATAATGGCGTTAGTCCGGATCAACGTACCGTTTTGCAAGTCATAGCACGCTCGGATAGATCATTGCTGCACAAAGAGATAATAAACGAATCCGAAAGCTATGATATTACCGATAGTTCGGCAAAGATGTCAATTTCGCGGCTGCGAGAGTCAGAGGTCCTGATGAAAGCAGGGAACAAATATCAGATACGGGAAAAACTGTTTGAGGAGTATGTAAGGAGTACAATTCTTGCATACCCGCACCGCACACCCTGATGACCCCCGCATCCCATCACACCGCGAGCAGCACCCACACCCACGGGCACATGCCCTTGCGCTCAACCTTCTGTTGCAGGTTCGCCTCACACCACACCGACCGACAGTAGATACTCCGAAATCTCACCTTCTGGCAGTGCCGAGCAATCCAAAGATCACAATCCCCGCGGATGAAACGCTTATCAACATTTACGGCTGAAGATATCCTATGAACGTCTTGATCGACAAATCAGAGATCGCAGGCACGATCACTGCGCCGCCATCCAAGAGCTACACACACCGGGCGATCGCAATCGCATCGCTGTCGGTCGAGGCAGAGATCGCATACCCGCTGTTATCAGCAGACACAAA
>JAUVET010000298.1 GCA_030594665.1 Methanosarcinaceae archaeon | reverse complement strand
CTTTTGATCGATGATGATTCAAATACATCCGTCAATCTTGTACCCAAGGATGTATGGAAATTGGAACGCAATATGGACTGGAGAATGGATTCGGTGTGTTGAGGTGTTTCTTTCGGCCCCACAATACTTTCAAATTGCTCCTGCGTGATACTATCACGTACAAAGCTGCTGCCTGTCAAAATCCTGTGAACAGACGTTTCCTTCATTGATTTTCCAGACAGGAAATGTGAAATTGTATTTACAAAATCATACGTGTCCTTTGACAGGTTTTTCGGCAAAGCATCATAAGCAGACTGTTTGGACAGGTCAACTCCAAAAGTGGACAGCGTGAGAGCTTTGGTTATGCTCTGGGACAGTACCACCCTGTCTTTTTTCGGGAGCATGTCAAATGTGACGAATTCCTTCAGGTTCGAAGGAACCTTCTGGAAACCGGTTTCTGTCCTTATGTGATAATTCCCGTAATCCTCGAATATAGGCACGTAATCAAAATAGTTATCCATCAGCCTCTTCAGTGGTCCGACCGCAAGATGCGTGATGGCATGGGCACCGGTATCGACCTGAAAACCATCAACCATATAACTGTTACAATTGCCTCCGACATGCTCTGTTTTTTCAAGAACGAGCACCCTTTTGCCGTGTTTTGACAATGTGAGTGCAGCCAAAAGTCCGCTGATCCCTGCCCCCACGACAATTACATCATACTTATCCATTTTCCATTCACCATATTGTATGGATCACTCGAATATCTCAGGCACAATGCGTCTTGCAACTTCTTCATACGCTTTTGAAAGGTTGCCTTTGTCGAACCTGAATATATCTTTATCAAGAGACTCTCCCGTTTCCTTGTCCCAGAACCGGCAGGTGTCACATGATATCTCATCGGCAAGTAAGATCTCACCGTCCTTGCGGCCAAATTCAAGCTTAAAGTCCGGCAGCAGGATGCCCCTCTTATCCAGATAATCAACAAGTATCTTGTTGATCTTGAGTGCAATATTGCGGATATGTTCTATCTCCGCATAGGTCGAAACACCAAGTGCTACTGCTATATCATTATTTAGCATTGGGTCGCCGTACTCATCGCTCTTGTAATCAAATGCAATGATAGGATTTTCAAATATTGTCCCCGCTTTCATCGGATACTTTCTTGTTATCGAACCCGCAGCAATATTTCGTACAATAACCTCAAGTTTTACGATCTCAACCGCATCAACAAGCATCTCTGTATCTGACACCATTTCGATCAGATGTGTTTTTATACCCTCTGCTTCCAGCATTTCATATATTTTTCTTGATATCTGGGCATTGTAATACCCTTTTTTGTCAACTTCACTTTTCTTCTTGCCATCAAAGGCTGTCAGGCTGTCTCTAAATTCTGAGATCAACTTTGTGGGGTCGTCGGTCTTGTAGATCGTCTTTGCCTTTCCAGAGTACAATTGTTCCATTTTCATGTGAATATTCCTCAAATTCGATGGGGATTACACTTTACTATTATAATAAGTCTTAATAAATGTATCACATGCACAATTATTTACAAAATTTTATAAACAATCACTTCATTATATAATTACGGTGATCTAATGGAACACGAACTTATGCGTATTGGCGTGTCGTTGCCCGACAATCTTTTGTTAAAATTTGATGAAATCATAGAAAAGCGTGGATACTCATCGCGTTCTGAAGGTATCAGGGATGCAATAAGGAGTTACATAACGTATTATGAATGGATGAGTGATGTAAAGGGACGACGAGTTGGTACGATATCTTTGATATATGATCATACGAAACGAGGTTTGTCAAATGCACTTGCAGATGCGCAACATGATCATATTGATATTATTAAGTCATCCATACACTTGCATCTTGACCATGACAATTGTCTTGAAGTTATCATACTTGACGGGGAAGGCGCGGAGGTCAAAGCCGTTGCTGAGCGCATAATGTCCTTAAAAGGCGTGAAATATGTAAAACTCAACACCGCACCGCCTGCAGATAAGATATAATAACATTTTCAAAGGCTTTCGAACTCTTTTTCGAGAGATTTGATAAGCGAACGTCCGAATCCGGTCAAAAAATATATCTGGAAACTCTTGTCGCGCTTTGAATTCACAAGATTTGCGTCTTTCAAGAGTTTCAGATGGTATGATAGTGCAGAGTGTTTATAATTCGTAATCTCAACCAAAACACAAACGCAAAGGTCCTGTACCTCAAGTGCTTTTAGTATGTGGATCCTTACCGGATCGGATAACAATTTAAAAAGACCTGTCATTTTAGATACATCTCCTGACATGGCTAAGTGTACCTTGTCAAGTACATTATCGGAAATTATGTATGGTGGACAGGTTTCGATCTGTTGTTTTTCACTTTCTTTCATTCATATTATGAATATGACTGATTGATTAATAAGTTTTGGAATTGCATTTATTCGTGTGTGAACTATTCTTTTCTGCTGCTATATGGCGAGGAAGTAAAGGAGTTTCGGAAAAATGGAGTACATGAATATATTCCTTAAACGAATGTTAAAAAGAC
>JAUVET010000239.1 GCA_030594665.1 Methanosarcinaceae archaeon | reverse complement strand
CCTTTAATAATACTCTACCTGCTGCATCCGAAACCGCTTGAGATACAGATCCCTTCCCTGATGTTCCTGATGAAAGTAGAGGAAGAAAAAAAACGGTTCTACTCATCCATTACCAGACTCATAAAAGACCCCCTGTTCCTTACGCAATTGTTTGTCCTGATATTCCTATCAATTGCAGCAGCAGGTCCGTTCTTCACAACCGAGGAACCGCTGAGCGGAGAACATACTGTACTGATCATTGACTCATCAGCAAGCATGCAGACAGATGAACGCTTTGCGGATGCTGTCTTGATCGCACAAAATTATGTCAGTAAGAAGAACAGCATTATTCTTGCAGGGAATGTCCCTGTTGTCGTACTTCAGGATTCCGGCGCATCGGGTGCAAATGACGTGCTCGAAAAATTGCATTCAGGGGCTGCGGTTGCCGATCTTTCAATGGCAATATCAAGCGGAATGCGCCTTCTGTCCGATGAAGGAGGCAGGATAATCGTTATTTCCGATTTCACGAACTGGGACGGGGATGACCCTGTGACTGCCAAGAACCTTGCGGAATCCTATGGTCTCAAAATGACATTTGTCAAGGTTGGAAAGAGTGCAGACAATGTGGGAATTATCAATGGATGGCTTGAAGCCGGTGATTCGGGATACACCTACAATTGCATCATCAAGAATTACAAGGACACTTCTGAAAAAGTGAAGGTCGAAATAAGTGTAAATGGGAATGACGACGTTTCCAAAACAATGACGCTGGACATTCCGGCGCGTTCCACAAAACAGTTCATGCTTACAAATCTTGGCACAGGGATCACGAAAGTGCAACTTGCAAATATGGGCATGGACAGCCTGATGGTTGATAATATAGCTTACATCTCGATCCCTAAAACCACACAACAGCGGATTTTGCTGATTTCCGACGCCGGCAAACTGCCTTCTAAAACCGCGCTTTCACTTATCCCGAATACCGAAACCACAACTGCAAAGAGTATTACTTCTGATATAAACAAAAATGATGTCGTTGTCATAGCTAACAAGGACACTGCCCTGTCTAAAGATGAGATCGCAATACTTGATGGTTATATAAACAAAAACGGCGGAAAGGTTGTGTTCATTGCAAGCGGTGCGCTTGCGCCGGATGTGGCTGGGGCGGAGGCTGAGTCTAACTTTGACCTGTTCAAACTGTTGCCTGTGAAACCACTGGGAATTACAGAAGCCGATGATGGCGTGTCCCTGAAAGTTGTACAGGATACACGGCTTACCGAAGATATGAAATTCGATGAGGTTGCGGTTTATAAGTATCTCAACGTAACTCCCAGAAGCGATTCTACATCACTTGTTGCTACTGAGAACAATATTCCTATACTGACCTACCAAACAATAGGTCGCGGTACGGTAGTATATCTGGGACTTAACGATGCACTTGGAAATGACGCATGGGGTAATTTCCACAACCTGCCCGAATATCCTGTATTCTGGGTAAAACTTATTGGCTGGCTCGGTGGAGCCGGGGACATTTCTGACTACAATGTCAAGACAGGCGCGATCACAGCACTTTCAAAAACCCAGGATTATACAACGCCAGGCGGTACAATGTCAGGCAACCGCGTGCTGTATGATGAGGTCGGCATCTACGAGGTGGCAGGTAAAAGAATTGCTGTCAACCTTTACAACGACAGGGAGTCGGATACGACCGTGGACGCATCGGATGTCATTGAGCGCTCACTTTCAAAGACCGGGCCAGGTGTCGTGAGGGCTACGACCTACACCGCCAAAAAGGAACTTGACATCTACTTAATAGCAGGCGCATTCCTGCTGCTACTGCTTGAGATACTCATCATACGAAAACGGGGTGAACTATGACGCTTCCACTCGAAAATCCACAGATGCTGTGGCTGATCGTTCCGGTACTGGCTATCGGTCTTTACCTGATCAAAAAAGGTGCAAAGACAGGACTTGTCGAATCAAGGCTCATCATCGCATTGCTGCTGATCATCGCACTGACATCACCTTATACGCTTTTAAGCAAAACAACAATGGATGAGACCCCGAATCTTGTTATCATCTCTGATGAAACTGCCAGTATGGAGCTGTTTGAAAAGGGGACAGCATCCCGGATATATGAAGCACTTACCGCAAAGACGCCGACAACGATCGTAACGGTCAGTGGGGACAAAACTTCCATCGGGGATGCAATTGTCCAGTATTCAAGGGGCGATAACCAGATCGTGCTTGTAACTGACGGTAACAACAATTATGGCAAAACCCTTGAGGATGCGTTCAAGTTCGCGAAGGAAACCGGAACGGTCGTGTATTCTATTGAACCTGAATTTAAGGTCAATGACCTGAGTGTGGAGATAAAGGGCGACAAGACGGTTGTTATCGGTAACGAAAACCAGTTCGACGTGGTAGTTTCACAGGCGGAAGATCGTAAAACTGATTACAACCTCAAAGTGTACGTCGATGATGAACTTGTACGCAGCCGTGGCTATTCCTTATCCACTCGTCAAAAAACTATGCCTGTTCCGCACACATTCACATCACTTGGAGCACATACGATCAAAGTTACAATGACACCTAATGGTGAAGACATGGATAACATCAACAATGTGTTCTACAAATCCATATACGCAGTTCCGAAACCAAAGATACAACTTATAGCTGATGATACGACATCGCCGCTTGCCAGAATATTATTCGACCTTTATGATGTCTCAACAACCGGCAAGCTTTCTGATATTGATAATAAAAAAGTTGTTGTACTGGATAATAAGCACATCAACACCCTGTCTGAGAACGATATCAAGACGCTTAAGAAATACGTAACAGATGGAAACGGACTTGTTGTCGCTGGCGGAGAGCGTGCGTATGATTACGGAGATTACCTTGATTCATCCTTTGAAGAACTGCTGCCTGTTATGTCGAAACCGACTGACTGGAGTGGCGGCAGGAACGTGGTGCTGGTGCTTGATGTGTCACCAAGTACATCCGCACACGGAACGCTGGGTGATATTTTAAGCAACGCGATGATCACACTTCAAAACGAAAATTTAAGGGATGCTCATGCCGGTGTGATCGCATTTGGTAGCACTGGCGTAGATGTATCGGGTGGTTTTGTATCACTCAGTTCGGATTCGAATATTTTTAAGCTTGAACAGAAGATCAGGACATTAACACCGGGTGATAGTAGTACCACATCACTGGACCAGGGTCTTATCATAGCACAGGAATGGCTGGAAAAAGAAGTTGGGGAACTGGATGTTATTATTATATCCGATGGCGGAATAGAAACATCATATGATGATAGCCTTGAAATTGCATCGCAACTTCACGATGATGGTGTGAATTTGTATTTTGTGCATATAGAGTCAAGTGCACCGTCACAATATGATGACAGGAGTAA
>JAUVET010000219.1 GCA_030594665.1 Methanosarcinaceae archaeon | reverse complement strand
CTTCAATCTCATCAGTGAACGCCGGAGATGATTGTGAAACATCATTGGCATTATCCCAATTCGGTGCTACCATCCAATATCCCAGCAACAGTAACCCTAGCAACAATCCCACAGCTAACAGTGAAATTATTTTTTTCTGTTTATCTCTGCTCTTTATCCCCATCCCGTGGTCATTCTTCTCCACACTGCGCAGCCTATCCTGCTCTTTATCCTCTTTCTTATATCCACCAGTATTGAACTCAGTCCTCTGAACCACACTCCCCTCAATATTAACACTCCCCGCCCCTTCACCACCACTACCACCAAAACTCGACCTCTGCACCACAGAATCAATAATATTGATAACCTGCTCCTTCCTGATAACCCCGATCACATGCGCCGACTGCACCGTATTTACCACATGCCTCAAGTCAGCCGTTATCTCATTCATGAAACCATTCAGACCGTGTGATTTATCAGAAACGGCCCTGAGCATAACCTGAGTCAAACCCTCGTTTTCCTTAATGATGGCAGTCAACAGGTAATATGCCTTCTCGCCGATAGACTCGCTGGCGAGATACAATATCCTGCCGTTTTCGATGGAATATTCATCGACCTTGTACAGGCGGTTTGTGCATGTCTGCATCAAAAAGGAGGAAAGCTGGTCTACTGTCACGCCTTCAAAATTGATTCCCGCCTCTGCTGAGTGACCTGCTGTTGAGAGTTCAAGAAACTCACTGCGTGTGATAGACATTTCCTTAAGGAACGGACAAACACAATGGACTTCCTTTGGACGCATGGATTCGACATGCTTTTCCCATGTATGATCTTTATACAGAACAGTGGCTCCGACATTTTCCTTGTGGACGCAGCCTAATGGTTTTAGTACAAAATTTGCAGTGCGTGCAATGGTCGGCGGGATGTTGCCGAGTTTTTGTATCTTGTTTCCTTCGAGATTAAATAGAGATTCGGTGTAATCAAGAATAACTTCAACATCGGAAATAGCGGAATCGCTATTGTTTATTATGCGAATTCCAAATTTGACACTGTTGTCCGGGAGGACTTCATAGCCTCGTTTTATTTCAATGTCGTACATTTTTTAAGGCACCGCTAAATGAAATATACACAATTGTATAAAAGATTTGATATTAAATGTGCAAAATGCAACTATTTTCGTCAATTACTGTTATCAATCTGCACCCTTGACCAAACTATCAATTTTATCAACAAAATGTTCAGCTTCATTTAAGAGTTCACTCACTTCCCCTTTATCGATAATAACTTCAACATCATAATCACACTTGACTCTGGCTGTCAATCCATGTGTTATGCTTTTGACTTCATCTTTACTTAACTTTCCAAGTTTTACATACTGCCCTAACTGCAAAATAACTCATTTGTGTGTCCTTGGAGATGTGTCATTCAGTTCAAGGAATGCTTTTGCTACATGAAACATGGCATAATATGCATGGCTGACTGCACCCTCAAAAAATCCATCTTCTTGATCATGATGCGCCATTTCAAGGTATCGTCTGGACTTTATTAAACGCGCTTTTATCTCGTTCATATAGAATTACTCCCTCCTGTGCCATTTTTTTGGCGAATTCGCTCATGTTGTTTATGTGATATTCCATTATTGACAGGAATTCTGAATATCGAATAACAAAATCCGCCACGATATCATATGCAATGCCTGAAATGCTCTGACCAGCATCCGTTATCACCAATATATCGATATCACTATCATCATTATCAATCCCTTGAGCAACTGATCCGAACAATGTTATTGAGACTATATTTTTTCCAGATTGTTTGAGAATCTCATCTGAAAACTTTTCTGCAATATGTTTTCTATCCATAATGTACTCCGATTTGATTATTTCCGCTTGCTGTTATGCATAAAGCAATCTTCCTTTCGGTGCTGGAATTGATCTTCCCAGTTCTTTCGCTGTTTTAATCCACTCTTCAATTACAACAAGAACGTTCTGAACCGCTTCTTTGTATGTGCTACCATCTGCCATGCAACCGGGGAGTTCCGGCACTTCTACAAGGTAGGCATCATCGTCTTCACTCCAATAAACGACTAGTTCATATTTGATATCGTCTATCATGATTATTGGTTTGCTCAAAAAAGTCCCTGTCAACCTTAGTTCTAAGTTCCTCGATGGTACGCGTGATCTCTACAGCAGAACTTTCACTAAGTGTCCCTGCAAAAGTCATAATGTCTGCCTTTGCTTTTTTTCGGGATAATTGGTGTTCCATGCGTACAATTGCATCATCAAATGTCTCATTTTGATGACGCCTTCGTTTAAGAATATTATATGCATGATCGGATATTGTAATTGTTCTGGATTTCATGATAATATTTAATATCTATTTGTATTAAATAGTTGTGTTGAATTTTTACTCAAAACTTCGTCCCACAGCCTGAACAGAATAGCTCTCCTTCCGTTTTCTCTTTTCCACACTGCGGACAAATGCCAGCATCACTGTTCCCAACATTCGATTTATACACAAACGAATCCTTCATCTGCGTTCCGATATTGTCACCATAATGATAGAAATTCTGCACGATGCTGTCATCGATATAGCCTTTGACTTGCACGCGCTTTTCCAGTTCATCAAGTATTCCGTGATAGAATCCTGTTAATGCATCCTCGCGTTCCGCCCATGCTTTAAGTATAAGTTTTGACATCTTTGCACCGCCAACAACTTCGATCTGCGCGGCGTATTTCAATTCCTTGACACCTTCGCCGTAGAAGCGTGCTACGCCGTTGAATAACTGCTGATTACCTGTTATTTCGGGTTTTAACGAATACATGTGCATGTCCTTAACGATGCGAGACAGCATAGCAAATAACGTCTCTGCCGGCATATCGATCTCCCTTGTATTTTCTTCTGTTTCTACAAGGCTCCCGACAATATTGTGCCATTCGGACTCGTTGATCTCTTTTACTTTCAACATGGGACAAACGATGCTCAAGCTCTTTACAGGAATATCTATCTCACTTGTCTTTTTGGTCGAATAATCGTAATAGATAACCTTGCCGGATACTTCACAATCACCACATTCCCCTGTCGGGCGTATCTCAAAAGTTACAGTTTTTGCTTCACCGGGTTTTAGCATGACAATAGTTTTGGTGATTTCCGATACAAGAAACACGTCGGGTACGTAAAGATTTACTTTGATATCACCAATTGGCTCAGGTGTGGGATTTTCCACTTTGACCTTGTACTGAATGGTTGCGCCTTTGTAATCGAAGGCTGTTTTGACATCTATACTTTCTATGCTTGCTGGCGCTGGCTCCGCTTTCTGGGCAGAAGCTGACAGTTTTGGCCCAGGGCGCGAGGTACTTACCAGAACGTGCTCAGCATGCTTTTCTGGCTTTCGTCTAATTAGTGCAATCAGCAGTAGAAGAATAATGGCTCCAGCGCCGCCGTAGAGATATTTAGCCGGGATGCTAGAAGAGGTAGTCATGGGTGTTGATGGTACGGTTGAAGCAGGTGATGATTTGAAATTTTCTATTGCAGTGCCTACTGTTACAGGTATAAGTGGCGCTGACACGAAAGATTTACTGCCAGCATTCACATCTATGCTATCTGACCAAATGTTATAATCTTTAAGTTCTAACTCAATATAATGGGAGCCTACAGATACATCGGCGACAGTTTTGGGCGTTTTCCCCACATA
>JAUVET010000136.1 GCA_030594665.1 Methanosarcinaceae archaeon | reverse complement strand
ATTTTGGATGCATTCGATTGCAAATATTTGGGAATGAACAATTACTTGAAATCGATAGGGGTTAAGATGGTGTAGAACAGATTTAAAAATGGGTGCGGTCTACTGATGGTTATTTTATTTCATACTGGCGAAGATGGGTTACATGCATCCACACCCGCGCGCGGTCTGTCGCAGTATTTGGCTGGGACAGGCGTGCTACTTCTTGATCACAGTGGGAGAGCGGAGGGGGAGAGGGCGGGTGCAGAATAAGTTCGTGTCAATATATGAGTTACTCACCGCAAAGTTCGCAAAGATGTTGTTGCATTGATTTTGTGTATTTTATGAATGCGGGTGGGTGGAAGGGGAATGCGCCGCCTGCGGCGCATTAAACCGGCATCAAAAATCGCTAAACATGCACAAATATTGATACTTGGTCTTTGAGATGCTTTATAGACCTCTCACAACTTCAACATATCCTATTTTGAGAAAATCCCTGTCAAAGGTTGCGATCTTTTTGATCTTCCTCTGTTCCATGCACGCAATATTTGAAGCATCCACAAAACTTAATTTTGTGTTTTTTTGGTCTTTGAAAATTTCCCATGTTCTCTCAAAAACATCACTTGCTTTCATTATTTCGATCTCTTTTGCATCAAGCAGGATATTTCCCACATCTGTTGCTGTATTCAAGTCGCTTTTAAGCGCAAGTACTGTAGTAACTTCTGTAAAAATGAATTCAGAGATCACACCTTTGCCATATTCCCCTTTATTGAGTTTGCTAAATATTTCTACAGCCTTTGTATGATTGGTATCATCTGCATTTTTGTATGCAATGATCACGCTGGAATCAAGAAATATCAAGCGATGTCCTCTCCATACAGGATCTCATCGATCTCTTCGCTCAAATACATGTGCTGCCTGCCAAAGTGTTCAGGTTTGATATCAAGGATGCTCTTGTGCTTTTTTGGCTCAATGTTTAACCATCCCCTTACTGCCCTGTTAATTGCTTCCCCGATCGTAATGTCATCTGCTGTGGCTTTTGCTTTCAGGCTCTTATAAACAAAAGGGTCTATGTTGCGGATAGTAGTGTCCATGTGTAACACATGTGTTGCAAGATCATATATACTTATTGGAGTTTTCAGGGCGAGCCTGGATCAAATGTGACAACCACCGCAGGCGGCACGTTCCAAAAACCTGCAAATCTCATAAATCTGCAAATGCACAAACGAACAACGCTGGCAGTGCTTTATATCTGAGACATTTTAATATATTCGGGATAAACGGATCGTGGCAAGTAAATACTCCTTCCGGTCGCATTTACTTGGAATACATAATCTGAGATTATGTACAGCAAAAAAATTCACCGCAGAGGACGCTGTGAATACTCACCTCTTGCGGAGTTGAGTGCCTGCTACATCCGCAAGGCGTGCAGGTCGCAGAGGAGCATTGCTTTTTTTCTCTGCGTGTCTTTGCGGACTTTGCGGTGATATCTCAATAAAATTTGATTTAATGCGACCGATATAGATTTTATTCATTCTGTTTGGAATGTGCCGCCTGCGGCAGATTGCGTCGGCATTAAATATCGCTATACAAATACAAAAATTGTTAAACAACCACTCAGATTGTATTCGGTTTTGCTTTCCGTCTTTCCTTAAAAATAAACCATGCTGCCCCCAAAACCTTTCTGTTGGTCACAAACCTGAATACAGCAAAAAGAAGAGAACTTATCCTGAAACGAATGTTGGTAAGGACATGGAGGTCAAAGACCTCGTCCTGAAATTGTGGATATATCGAAAGATCAAAAACATTGCATCTCCTGGCGAACAACCCCTTCAAAGCATACAGAAGACCTGACAACATGCCGGTATCGGCAGGGTCGGAAAAGCCGTAGGTCAGGTCACAGGAGATTTTCCGAAACTTGACTGCTCCAAAAACATCTTCGATGAACCTTATAACCGGTTTTTGTACGGTCCTGAAAACCCTGAACCAACCGGAAATGCCAATACTGCTTGTTTTCATTTCAGTTTTTTCTTTCCCTGGCTTTGCTTCCTTTTTCTCTTTTTTTGCCGCTTTCCCACCTCCATTCTTGAACTTATATGATACTCCCATCCACTTGATGGTTATGTGCCGGCTGACCCTGCCACCTTCTGCTTTCACGTAAACGGTCACATCAAATGCAGCAAATACCACTAACCCTAACAATAAAACGATAATGGCTAACGCTACATAAATAACAAGCAACATACATTTTGAGGTCCGGAAGATGCAGGGTCTGTGTTTATTATTCGTCGTTCCCTTCGTCTTTCGTTTCTTCGCTCACTTCTGATCTCTCTTTCCCTTTCTCTTTCCCTTTCTTCTTCCCCATCTTGTTCTTGACAGATTTGATCTTATCAAGCACTTCCGGCACAGATTCTATGATCTTGCCAAAATCGGTCTTGCCGGAGATTGTGAGCAGGCGTGCCTCGTCTTCAGTGACCACAATGAATGCGATCGGCTCGATCTTCGCACCCGCACCGCCTCCGCCGCCAAAGCCGGTTTCACCTTTATCGCCTTTCCCTTCCCCGCCGCCGCTTCCGAATCCAAAGGATACCTTTGTGACCGGAATAATGGTCTTACCTGCGGCGTGCACAGGCTCACCGATGACGGTTTTTGTGGTTACCAATCGTTCAAGTTCGCCTGTAACTTCTTTAATTATGTTCTCTACACTCATATTCGTATCACTCCAATGGTTTTGTAGGTGCTATAATCATGGGACTGGGTCATTAAAAAAAGTAACCCTCGAAAGTGAGGTGGTTTTTGAACAATGTAATATATTTGTATTTGTTAAGCAAGTGGTTTAACGAGTTCAGGATAAAAACGGTGCTACCACACGCGCGTAGCGCGGCGCTGTCCGCCGCCACTGCCTTGCATACACATCGAAGTTTCAATCGCTGGCAGCGCATCTGTGTTTACATAGATTGCTCAGGCGCGTAGGAACTACGTATTTTGCGAATGCGGCCGGGTAGTAGTAGTAGTGGAACACGCCGTATACGCACGATTATGCTGACAATTTCAGACAGGATTTACAGGATGGACCGGATTTGAATGTGATTGTGTGTCATCCTGTAAATCCGTTTCATCCTGTTCTCAAACCTCAAACACCATTCCATCATATCCAAGCGGTATGGTCTTTGAAGCCACATCATGCGGCTCGAAATAATGGCTTATATGCGTTAGCACAATCTCTTTTGCACCGATCTCTTCTCCCAACTCCACTGCTTCCTGTGAATTCATGTGCTTTTTTACATTCATTGTAGGTGGAGCAATCCCATCCGCGATCAACAGATCGGGATTCCGGATCAATTCCATACTTTTTGAGGGAATTGCCCGAATTGCATCTCCGGTGATCACTACCTTTTTGTCCCCCTCGCAAACGATCACCCCAACAGCATTCTTCACAGGAGGATGTCTTACCGCAAACAACGTGAACGTAAGCCCGATCAACTTAAACGGTTCGTACACCAAAACATCATGTCTGATCGGTTTTAAGAAATATAGATAATCCAGAATATAATCAAGTGTATCTTTAAGTCCGTACACATCGACATTATACTGTACCCTGTGGAATTCACCGAATCCGGCATAATGGTCATAATGTCCGTGAGTCCAAATCACAGCATCAACATGGTCAATATCGTTCTCGATCAACTGCCATTTTAAATCGGGACCGGTATCAATAAGCACCCGTCCCTCACCTGACTGTACAAGGACCGAAAAGCGGAATCTTCGGCTTTTTCCACCTTTTTTGGCATCTATACATGCAGGACAATCGCAGCCAATAACAGGTGTACCTGTCGCATCACCCGTGCCAAGTAAAGTCACTTTCATTGCAAACCTCGTTCAAATATAAACAATAGTGATGACCTCAATATCATAACATGTATTCATCTGTACGAATACCTTCACGCTCATTGAAACTATCCACCGCATTTAGCATATCATCCTGGGTTAGTGACATCCTTTCCTCTACAAGCGCACTTAAGACCGCTTCGCGCACCACCATACGAAGATCAGACCCTGCATACCCTTCCGTCAGGGATGCTATTTCCTTGGAATCAATAGTGCCATCAATCGACCTCAAGACAATATCCAGTATCTTTATCCTCATCTGCTCATCAGGCAGCGGGAAACTCATGATCTCGTCAAACCGTCTCCATGCCGCAGTGTCCAGCATTTTCGGATGATTGGTTGCTGCAATAAGCAGTACTCCATCATTTGTTAAACTGATCTCATCAATTGCTTTTAATAATGTATTCACCGCACGTTTGAGTGCCGCATGTTCATCCGAATTCCGGGTTTTTGCAACAAAATCAAATTCATCAATAAACAGGATGCATGGACTCAGTCTTTTGGCAAGATTGAATACACGATCTATATTTTTGGCAGTCTCGCCGAGATATTGGTCAGCTATCATCGAAAGTTTTACCTCAACAAAAGGTATCGAAAGGCGCTCTGACAATGCACTTGCAACAGACGTCTTACCGGTTCCCGGAGGTCCTACAAAAAGCAGTTTCCCCACATCATAAAGACCGATCCTCTTCAGGTAATCCCTATACTGTATTGCCTTTACGATCTTTTCGACACCATCTATCTGATCATTTGTCATGACAAGATCACTGAGTGGTTGCCGAACATCTTCCGGTGCTACGATATGGGCAAGTTTGAGCATCTCATCCCCGCCATCCTCTTCCCTGACTTCACTAACAAGGGATTCGATCCATTCCCTGTCAACTTCCTTTGGTTTGGATTTTGCACGGGCTTTCTTATAGTTAGCAGTGGATGATTTTTTCTTTTCAAAATAAAATGCAAGAACAGGATTGTTCGCAACCCTCTCTTTTGCATCATCCTGTTTTTCAAACCATTCTGCGCCAACACCAAAAGAAGTAAGTTTAACACTAAATCCAAGATCATCAATATCAATGAACGGAAGCGCTTTTACAACGTTTTTAAGATCTTTGGTATCATAGAGTGATACGACATCGGAGATGGATACTTTAATTGGTTTTGGGACAGATTTGTGTTCAACACTCCAAAAGTTCTTGCGTATATTCTTGGGGAGGTCGTTGACATCCAATTCAGAATATTTGTTATATATCTGTGCGGTCAGTAATAGTTCTACAATATTAGTTGCTGCATGTGACATGTTTTTACCAGATTTAATATAATTTTGATCAATTCGATAACGCCATAAATGGCATTCGTTAGACCTGATAAATAGGATGTCTTCTATGATATATCTTGCGCATAA
>JAUVET010000234.1 GCA_030594665.1 Methanosarcinaceae archaeon | reverse complement strand
TTTTTCAGGAAATCGGATATGCGTACGATCTGGTGCACACCATTCTTGTCCACTGTGAAATGCTGGGTGAAGTATAAGGCATTTGCACCTTTGTCAACTGAAATACTCTTGCACTCGATACCCAAATAATAATCAGGGTGCAGGGAATCTACCAATACATCCAGGAACTGCGGTGTGAACCTGTGCTGTTTGAGGCGGTGTGAGATCCCTTTTATGCCAGTCTGCTCAAAATATGTGTTGAATGATTGTACCAGTACTCTTTCAAATTCAGTCATGCGTCGCCCACTGGAATTCTTGATATTTTAGTGTCAGATATCCCTGAATGATATTAAATGTTGCTTTATGGTACTAAAATGATATGATGGCATATTTGCGTTAAGTTGATGTACCAAAAGTCACACTTAAGATGTGATGAACAAAAAACAACTTGAAATTATCTCAGCAATCGGCTCGACTCTGCTATTCGTAGTGCTCCTTGTAGGAGTAAATATTGGCGGTATGGTGCAAAAGGAATATGGTTTTGTTGTTGCGATGGTGATATTTATAGTGGTCACATCAGTGCTGGGCATTAAATTGACTGAAATCCCGGATAATTGAAGACATTATGAATATTGTATAATGGATTGATTCCAATGGCAGTGGTCACTAAATACCTCAATTTTGATACGAAGGGCAACACCGATATTGTCGATATCACGGATGATGTCACAATGGCAGTTAAGGATTCAGGGATCGACGATGGTATCGTTACAGTCTTTGCACCGGGCTCCACTATGGCAGTGACAACTCTTGAATATGAACCCGGGCTGGTATTTGACCTGACACAAGCACTTGAGAGGATAGCACCGCAAGGTATTGTCTACCAGCATAATGAACGCTGGCATGACGGCAATGGCCATTCACATGTGCGCGCATCCCTGCTGGGACAAAGTGAATCGTTCCCGATAATTGATGGCGTGGTCGCACTAGGGACATGGCAGCAGATCATCTGCATCGATCTGGATAACAGACCACGATCTCGGAAATTGATCGTTCAGATCGTTGGGGAATGCTTGTTTATCACCTGTTAGATACCAGTTGCCGGGAAGAGTAGAAGTATATCTTTCAGTAATCAATTTTATAGCATATGAGTTGATTGCTGCTGTTTTGTGGAAAATTGAGAAACATAAACTGAATACAACTTACAAGAAAATCTTCGCTGACGCTCAGATTAACTTGGAGTACATAATTTTACAAATTATATACAACGAGAAAATTCTCCCTTCGGTCGAATTAACTCGCACTATATAATTCTATAAATTATATACTACGAGAAAATGCTCACAGCCCCTGCATATCCTTAAGCCCGTGCCCTGTCGCAATACACACAACCGTTTGCCCGACGAGCACATCCTTGACCTTCAGTGCACCTGCATACGAAACCGCACCGCTTGGCTCGACCAGTATCCCATGCCTTGCGAGTTCACCCCTTGCTGCAATTATTTCATCATCACTGACACTCACGCCAAGACCATCCGATTCCCTCAAAGCCCGAAGTGCAGCAAGACCATCAATAGGGTCTCCGCAGGCGATCGCTGTGGCAACGGTCTTTGGGTTATTAATAGGTTCGATTGTCTGCACGCCGTCCTTCCACGCCTGTACTACACAATTACAGCCCTCCGCCTGTACTCCGATGATACGCGGAATGCGGTCTGTCATCCCGACACCGACCATGTCCCGAAATGCTTCATACAGACTCCACAGAAGTGTACCGTTGCCGATCGGTGCAATCACGTAATCAGGCACTTTCCAGTACAACTGATCAAGTATCTCAAAACCTACTGTTTTCGTACCCTCGCATCTCCACGGATAATCGCCTGTCAGGAATGAATCATTATTATTGCGCACATAATCTTCTGCTTCTTTCATGGCAATGCGATAATCACCATCAACCATGCGCACATCTGCGCCATAAGCCCGCATCTGCGCAACCTTTACATCAGCCGCAACATCTGCTACAAAAACAACACAGTCCATGTTTGAAAAAGCCGCATACGCTGCAATCGAAGAGCCCATGTTGCCAGTGGATGCCACAACCACCTTCTTTTTTCCAAGTTCAAGAGCCTTTGTTATCTCAAGGGACGAGCCGCGGTCCTTGAACGAACCCGTCGGGTTTTGTGCCTCGTATTTTATGTGTAGGTCTGCGGCTCCTATCGATTGGGTGAGTGTAGGATGTTCCAGAAGCGGTGTCGCACCTTCTCCCATGGTAACAAGGGTTGACAGGTCTGATACCGGCAGGAAAGGCCAATATTTCCAGTGAGTCGGCGTGTCACGCCTGAAACTGTCGGAAATTATCTCTTTTCGGATCGAATCATAATTATATTCAGCATCAAGCGCAGAGCCACATCTTTCACACCGCATTATTGGAAGTAATTCCACTTCTTCTGGCAGATATGTTTCATCGCACCCAAAACAACGGAAAAATTTGACGTACACGTTCTCATCTCCAAGATACAAATACAAACGCAGATTGAATGCAATAGGTTTAAAATTTTCGATTAGACCTGCGTGCCCATTTTCAAAAGAATCTGGATGCAAGCGACACTTTCGCACTACACGCACTGCACATTTCCGAAAAATTGCAATGCTCGCAAAGCGAACTCTCCTTCTTATCAGGCATTGTACCGTCTTTGATATTTTTTACACGATTTGCGATCTTCAATATCTGCCGCCTGTCATTAGCTCGAACAATAACCTTTCTGACAATGCCATATCTTGCGTATTCCACAAAACCATATTCAACAGTTTTTCCGTATTCCTCTTCAACAAGCATTGCAAGTGCGCCGACGTGCAATCGATCATTGTTCCATACGCCATTCTCGGGATATTTTCCGGCTTTAATTACCGACGGAACAACATTCCCATCATGACAAACAAGTTTAGCAGGCATACCCGATAATCCAATGCGTTCAGAATACAGTATGGGATCAGTTTTTACAGGATCGATACAACTGAGTAATTCCTCTTTTCCATGCTCATTGATGGCTGATGCAAGATTTGTGCCAATCTCTTTGATGCATTCCGAAACCACAGACCTTGCATCTTTCATCATTTCCAGAGATGCGCCTTCGAGTTCATTCGGGTGAATAAGTTCAATATTGTCACAAACAAGACCAAGTTCGGTTTCAAAGCTCTCGACCACACTCTCACCCATACCCACGTCGTTTGACGAATACGCGCTGACAATATCCGGATAGACAAGGGCAAGTTCTTTTAAGAGCATGTTTTCAATATATTGAGATGAGATTTCAGACATAAGTTCGTGCCCTCGGTACAAGTAATACACCTGTCTGGGACATCGGAAATACATGAGCAGTTCGGAAACATTCATCTTAATTTCATCATTTTGTCGAAGCATATTCTACTGTTGATGGCAGACATATTATAAAAGATTGAATATTTGATGAAAACTAAAGCAGAAACACATT
>JAUVET010000081.1 GCA_030594665.1 Methanosarcinaceae archaeon | reverse complement strand
ATGGAATTGGCTCAAAGCAAAGCGAAAAGAGGATCCGCAAATATTCCAGGTGTGTGATATCGCTTCAACATGTTTGCAACAGGCTGTGGCAGGTGATTTTGTATTATATGGTCCGATCGAAAATGCGCCTTATACATTCCCAGTGGCCGCCATGAGTGATATTATGATCTCAGAAGCATGTGCTGATCTTGGTATTGAACCATCAAGTAGACATCCGATCAACATTTTAGTGTGATCTGTTTAGGTCATTCAAGAACGTCTTCATCTCTTTCAGTACGTACACATAAGTGTCCTTACAGTGGTCCGGAAATGACAGGGATGTCAATGCTACAATTAATATCTTAAACCTTAGCACCGTAGGAACTACGGCTAGAGCCTGTGAATTCACTGACATTGGTCAGGGGAATGAAGCGGGAAGCTCCTTCCTCGCCGTATAGCGGCAGGGTTAGGAGCAGGATTAGGAGCAGTTCACCATAAATGCACTATATCAAAACATCAGGAGATCTGAATCTAACATGAGCACACGCGAATATATGCTTGGCAACGTCGCAATAGCGCGAGGAATTGTAGAGGGAGGCGCACAGGTCATATCGGGATATCCCGGCACGCCGTCATCCGAGATCATTGACACATTGTCCGGAATGGACGAGAGGAACTTCTATGTCGAATGGTCTGTGAACGAAAAAGTTGCAATGGAAGTGGCGGCAGGTGCCGCATGGTCTGGCGTGCGTTCCGTTGTTACCATGAAACACGTAGGACTCAATGTTGCAGCCGATCCCTTGATGACACTTGCATATACAGGTGTCAAAGGCGGGATGGTTATAATCGTTGCAGACGATCCGTCATGCCATTCATCCCAGAACGAGCAGGATACCAGGAAGTATGCGGATCTTTCACTGGTCCCATGCCTGGACCCATCCACTATACAGGAAGCAAAGGACATGATCCCTTATGCTTTTGAATTATCCGAGAAATTCGAGATACCTGTGATATTCCGGCCGACAACACGCATCTCGCATGGGAAATCTGATGTCGGGTCTGGTGAAGTGGTTGAAAACAGGCCGATCGCACATTTTGAGAAACTTATAGATAGATGGGTAATGCTCCCGAAGAATGCGCGTGTGCGACATCCTCATCTTCTCGGGATCCAGGAAAATATCACAAAGGAACTTGAAAGTTCAAAATGGAATGAACTGACACTAAATAATGTATCGGGACAAAAGTTCGGAATAATTGCATCCGGAATTGCATCTGTGTATACAAAAGAGGCAATTTTGAATCTTGGGATCGATGTATCATTCTTAAAAGTTGGCACATTTCCTGTTCCACAGGGTTTGATCAGGGATATGCTTGAACACGTGGAAACTGTTCTTGTTATTGAAGAACTGGAGCCTGTTGTTGAGGAAAAGGTCAGGATAATCGCAAATGAAACAGGTTCATGTACCGGAATAATCGGAAAAACAGGAGATTTTGTACCAAGGGTTGGGGAATTGAATGTTGAACTTTGCGAGGCTGCAATAACAAATGCCTTTGGCACAGGGGAAAAAACCAAACTTGCAGAGTCTGCTGTGGATGTGGAGGAGATGGTTGATGTGGCTAATGTGGTTGGTGTGGAAGAGATGGGGGATGCAGCTAATATGGCTAATATGGCAGATATTGAACTTCCACTCAGGCCGCCTGCGATGTGCCCGGGATGTTCGCACAGGGCTGTGTACTATGCCATGAAAAAGGTATTTGGCAACGATGCAGTGTATCCGAGCGATATTGGGTGCTACACTCTTGGTGTACAGAGCGGTACTGTGGAGACCACTCTTTGCATGGGTTCGAGCATAACACTTGCATCCGGGATCTATCATGCAGGCGAATCACGTCCGATATGCTGCTCAATTGGTGATTCTACATTTTTCCATACCGGAATGAACGGGCTTATGAATGCCGTTTACAACAAAGCGAATATCACTGTCACAATACTTGACAATCGCGTGACTGCCATGACCGGACATCAGCCGAATCCGGGCATGGGAAAGACTGCAACCGGAGAGAATACAGTTGATATATCGATCAAGGATCTCTGTCGCGGTCTTGGCGCGGAGTTCGTAGAAGTTGTTGATGCCTATGACTGCAAAGCAACAGAGGAAGTTTTCAAGCGTGCGAAAGAATACAACGGGACATCCGTTGTTATTGCAGAACAGGCATGTGTCATTGATGCAAGACGTGCGGGCATCAGGCTAAAACCGTATGTGATCGATCAGGATAAGTGTACAGGGTGTAAGGAATGTGTTAAATTTGGTTGTCCTGCAATTGAGTTTGATCCCGAAAATAAACATGCAAAGATCACTGCACTTTGCACCGGATGCGGGGTATGTGCCCGGATATGTAAATTTAATGCAATTTCGGAGGTGGGGAAATGAGTGCCAATCAAACAAAACTTGATCTTATAATTTCCGGTGTGGGTGGGCAGGGTGCGATCCTTGCATCCGATATTATCGGAAAGGCTGCGGTTTTGGCCGGGTTGCCGATCCGTGCGGCAGAGACGCATGGGATGGCCCAGCGTGGCGGTTCGGTTGTAAATCATATCAGGCTCGGGTGTGAGTTGGGTTCAATGATCCCGCTGCATGGGGCTGATGTACTTCTTGCACTTGAACCTGTGGAAGCATTGCGATATATTGATTATCTTTCCGATGGTGGTGTGGTCATTATAAACACACAACCTGTTTTACCAATAACAGTGACATCAGGAGGAGATGAATATCCTGATGTGTCTGAAATTGTGGATGTTCTCAAGTCTTATCATAAAGTTAAAGTTGTGGCATTCAATGCATTTGAGCTTGCGATCGAGGCAGGGCATCCGCAGGCGATGAATGTAGTGATGGTTGGGGCAGCATCGAACTATTTGCCAATAAGTAAAGACTTGTTGATCGATTGCATAAAAGATATTGTTCCACCAAAAACAGTAGATATCAATGTCAATGCTTTTGAACTGGGCAGGGCTAAAGTGTAGCTTGTAAGTTGTAGCTAAAATACAAATTTGAAATATATGATAATATTTTATAGTAGTATATAAGAGACTTTTTATTATCTTCCGGAATGGTTCGGAAAACCACCGAGAACACAGAGGTACACAGAGAAAAAACAACGACCCTCTGCGATCTCCGCGTCCTCTGCGGTGAATATTTTTGCCATAATTCATTTCATCCAGAATAAATTAAAAAGTCTCGTATATAATGTCTATAGGATTATATAGTCCGGGTTAATCCGACCGGAGGGAGATTTTTCTCGGTTAAAATTTATCACTTTATCATTCCTCAAGCCCTAAGTAAATTGTCTGGTCACAAAACATAGACAGTTGTGATAGAAATTCATCTTCTTCGCCGTGGACAAGAGATAATAGTACACCATTGACGCCAAGTGCGCGTATTTTTCCGGTAAGAAAATGAATGAACTTGGATACGCTGCCGGACTGACTGTATATTAGCAGTGTCGAAAGTGAATCGAATAGTAGGAATTTGTCCTCGCTTGGGATCGCATGGATAGCCTGGTCGATCGCAACGCCCAGGTCTGTGAGATTTTGCATTGAATCCAGATAGAGGCATTCATCCGATCTTTCGATCTTACCACCAGTTGATCTTGTAATTGCATCAATGAAGATCAGCATTCGGAGGTCAACAACATCTTCAAGACTTTTTTTCATTGTACGGTATGGTTTATTGAGTGTTACATATACACCAGGAATACCTTTTGTGTTGATCATGTAGCTGGCAAGTGCTATATTTGCTTCATTATATTTTTTAGCGGTAGTTAAGACTAAGCTGATCCCAGGTTCATTTTTATCTTTTAGTACTTCATCGATCGTCTTAATCATTTCTTTATTAATGATAGCCACACTTCCTGTGTATTTATTCAGCAAATCCGTATGTTTTTGAAATTGAATATATCTTGATGGCTGCAACAATATATACTATACAATATATTCCATATTCAAGATAACGAAGCTCTATTCCTGCATATTCATGTATATTAGAAAAGACTTGCACCGAACGCAACCAGCCGGCAAATGAAAATATTAATATTAGGGACAATGTCATTTTAGCAAATTTCTTAAAATTCCCATTATCGAGTTTTGATATTACCAGCAAATTTAACATGATCACGATTGTGCCAAGTATCCCGACTAATACTACTAGCCATTGCGTAAGCGTAAGGCTCATCTGGTATCAGCCTTCCTTGCTTTCAGTGCATCAGCCATCATTGAAGTTTTGTTGCTAAATCCGAATTGTTTTGACATGTTATACAACGTGTAGACTGCATACAACAACACGAAATAATAGAGGCAATATAAAATGTATTCGATGTCTGTGATCACTGAACCGGTTAAAATATCCAGTTCTTGAGCGGACCTTAGTGCACCACCAACTGAAAAAACAACAAGTGCAAGCCATACGAGCATTGCATATTTCTTTAAGCTGCCCTCTGTAAGTTTTTGTAATGAAAAATAGCTCATGATCAGTATTGCAATACCAAACAATGCGACAATAATTATTGGAATCAGTATCGGTATATCCGTCAGGCTATCACCACATTTTATATTTTAAAGTTATTATTAATTTGTCGCTATTGGATATAAACCTTGCTTATTCGGATATTTGATTTTCCTATGGCGTCATTTTAGCGTCTGTGTTAAACACCGATTTTAATCAGGAAATCCAGTGTTTCTAGATTCGATTTTCGATAGCATTCGACCGATTTATATTATAACAATTTGTTACGGAATTAAAAATCTGCAGTGATATCGTGTAGTGAAACACACATCACTACATTTGCAGTTATGCACTCAAAAAATTCAAAGAAAAAACAAAAGGGCGATGGTGCTAAATGTTAATATATGACGATTCCATTTTATTGACACAGATATCGGATCGAAGCAGTTTTCAATGGAAAGCCATTTGTTTCAGTCCTGCCAGTTGCATAATGGATATTAATTTGTAGTATCAAGTGAAGAAACTGAATGCTTTAGGCGAAATTAGGGCAGGGGTGAATAGTTACAATATTTAACATATTAATTGAATGTAAAATAAACATCAGGGGAAATACCATTGCACAAAAATAATTCAGGCATTCAGTTCACATCATCCAGGATCGAAGACTTGATGTTCAAAACAACTTTTGATCCCGACACCGGAGAAGGTGATGTCATAGTCAATCTCTCGTTTATTGATAAAAATACCCGGGATGATGTATTCGAGATATTCAAAATGGTACTTACAAGTGGTTTGTCCGTAAGTCCCTATGTTAAAATATTGGATCAAGGCGATGCTATCGGAGAAATGATAGTCGAAAAAGGAAAGATCGGGATAGCAACGGTGTGCAGCATTACGATCGATGGTGTTTTACTAAAAGCCGGAATTCCGATAAAACCGAAACTTGGGGGGATCGTACAGATAAAAAACGGCGATCCGGTGAGATTTACCGATGTTCTGACCTATGCAAGTACAACAATTGACCCGCTGGAAGTCCTGATGTCACAGAAGTTGACATCAATTACCCGTGTACTCAGAACAAACAATGGAAACATCCTGGCGAACCTGAGGGAAGCTCCCATGGCGGCCAGAGATGATATAGAACGTATCCTTTCAGACCTCGTGGATACTGGGCTTAGCGGCATCCTGGAGGTCAGCGAACCCAATACGCGCATTCTCGATGTGCCGGTTGAAAGAGACCATCTCGGGATAGTGGTAATCGGAGGCACAAATCCAATGGCAGCCGTGCAGGAATATGGCATCCCGATCCATACCAATGCTATGTCCACACTGATCGATATCGGTGAACTGTCCCATATTGACGAAGTGGTGTGATTTTGTGTTTGATTAGTAAGTGCACTGTTGACAGTTGTGTTGTGGTGCAGTTGATAACGAGTTTCGGATAAAAACGATGCCACCACCCGCGCGCAGCGCGGCACATTCCTACACTACGAACCTGAGATACAAAACGGTTTTCAAGCAGTATCGTATTTGTAGATTTGGAAATTGCATGAGTTTGGTTTGGGGTTATGGGATTGGCGGCAGTGGAATCCGCCGCCTGCGGCGGTTACACTGTATTTAGATCAAGATTGAAATGTAACATTTGCTCAACCGTCACATCACCTAAACGAATATAAAAATAGAAAAGAACCACCCAAACTTTGCAAGCAATGAGTGGTCATAACATCCCCTCAAAAAAACCGCAACGTTTCACACGACGTCGCGATGATATTCCTGTACCGACTTGATATCGATACGACCTTCCTTTGCAGCCCTGATACCTTTTGCTGCAGCCAGTCCGGCGGCTGTTGTGGTATAATACGGAATATTGTACTTGATGGCAGACTTGCGTATGTAACTGTCATCATAAGCACCTTCCTTGCCCACAGGGGTATTGAGCACAAACTGGATCTCGCCGTTGTGCATAGCATCAACAATATTCGGGCGACCTTCGTGCAGTTTCTTGATGTGCTCACACTCGATACCGCTCTCATTAAAGAATCCTGCAGTACCTTCAGTGGAAACGATCTTAAAACCAAGGGATGAAAGTTCCTGTGCCACACCCAGCGCACGCGACCTATCGCCTTTTGCAACCGTGAT
>JAUVET010000236.1 GCA_030594665.1 Methanosarcinaceae archaeon | reverse complement strand
TGCATTTGCAAAGCACGTTGTCGATATTGACAAAGATCTTCGTGCCGGCGAAGAAGTTCTGGTTATTGATGAGTCAGATGAACTCATAGCCACAGGGCAGTTGTTACTTTCACCTGATGAAATATCTGTTCTTGATAAAGGCGGTGCAGTCGATATACGACGTGGTAAGGATCAGTAATTGTTTAAAGTTTAAAGATTAATTAAAATCAAAGTTAAAATTAAAGTAAAAGTTTAATTTCAGGGCGTTTATAAATCTATATATATTAATTCTCATATCAACATATGAGAATGGTTTGAGTTAATAGAAGTTCCTTGATCCGGAGTGTGAAACAATCGCAGAAGATGATTTTTTAAAAACATTTGTGATTCCAAACAATACAAGAATGGAGGAACACACAATAGTTGTGGATGGGGATATTGTTATTGGCAATCATTCTGATATTAAATATGGCCTTATTGCAAATTCTGCGATACTGGGTGAGAGGGTACTGGTTAGCGGGGATGTGGCTGCTGCATCGGATGTCAGGATTGATATGTGGTCGCAGATCGGCGGCACTGTTAAAACAGATACGAATGCTTATCTTGGGGAGTTTGTCACAATTGACGGCAAATTGATCGTAAAAGGTGATCTGGACATTGGCAATGATGTAAAGATCAATGGCGGATTTGAAGCAAAAGGATGGATCGTTATAAGGAATCCAGTGCCTGTTATGGTTTATTTGTTCCTCTATATAAGTGAATTATTGCGGATTGGGAAAGACGAGGAAGTCGAGAAGGCGCTTGATGAGATATTAGAAGACAATTCTGAAATTATCGGTGATGCAGTGATGATCGTTCCAAACGGTTCAAAGATATCAATTGATTCAATTCGTGTTCCTGCACACGCTATAATTGGGGACGATTGTAAACTTGTAGGTAACATTCGTTCGACATCTCTTGAAATGGGCAATGGCACAACATTGTATGGCAGTATCAGGACAATTGAAGATGTGGTGATTGGTGAAAATAATACGATCCATGGGAATCTGATATCAAGAGGCAATGTTCATATCAGTGAAGGTAGCCATATTCTTGGTGAGATCAATGCGGATTTCATTAAGATTCATGAAAGTGCAAGAGTAGATGGTGTAATGCGTGCTACCGGAGGGATCGAATTTGAGCGCGACGTGGAAGATGAATTAAGTGAACGTGAGTTGATGGAATTAGATATTTGAATAAAATATATACTACGAAAAAAATTCAAAAAATGGATAATCTTTTATGTTTAAAATACAATGATTAAACAATGTTGGTATTAATATTACGAGAAAATCCTCCCTCCGGTCGGATTAACTCGGACTATATAATCCTATAGATCATATACTATTAGAAAAATTTAAATGGTATGGTCAACATAAATACTTAAAATCTCAAATAAAGGTGAAATATGGCTGATATTTTGATTTTTGATTTAATCGATCTTGTTGTAAGGTTGTTGCTTGTTGTTTTATTTATACAAATATCAATTTTACTTCGGGTTACGGATGCAGATGTTATCAGATCGCGATTATTTTTGCAGTTTGAAGGGATCAAACGTTTTTTCAATCTTTTAACAATTGGTGGAGTATTCTTTTTAGCAGCGGCACTTTTACATATGGCAGAATTATTGAATTTAATAGATGGACATCTTAATACTGTGGAAGGTATTTTCATAACCATATTCCAGGTACTTACACTCACACTTCTGTATTATATTTATGATGCACTAAAATCTCCTAAGCGAGGCGTGTTGTAATGGTGACAACAAAGGAAATGCTCGATAAGATCCTTTCCAATCTTGAATCGTCAGGAGGTGTGGAACTTTCAGCAATTGTTTCAAGACACGGTTTACTTATAGTGTCAACAGAGAGTGGAACACTTAGCAGTGAAGCGTTTGCAGCACTTACTGCAACTCTTTATATGTCAGCAGAATCCACCACAACAAGGCTTAGTGATGAGGTGCCTAAATCCATCATTGTTGAAACCGAGAGTAAACATTTTGTGACCGTTGAAGCTGGTCCAAAAGCACTTTTGGTGGTTTTAGCAGACAATGCAGGCGGTCTTGGTCTAATCCTTAATGACATGAAATCAGCAAGTGAAAAAATTGCCAAGATACTTTAACTGATAATACATATTAATTTTAGACTTAGTTTATACTACAGAATACAATTACATTTAAGTTCAAATTTAAGTTTAAGTTTAAATTCATCATTGCAATTATAATTATAATCACAGGTGATTATTTGACCGAATATATTTCTTCAATATCAACAACAGATTATGGATCGATAGTGGAAAAAGATGCGCAGTATGTGATGCAAACATACACACGGCAACCAATGGCACTGGAAAGTGGTAGTGGCTCTGTTGTTTTTGATACAACCGGCAAGGAATATGTCGATTGTGTTGCAGGCATTGCAGTGAACAATGTTGGACACTGTCATCCTTATGTTGTAAAAGCGATTAAGCAGCAGGCAGAACGATTGATCCATGTGTCAAACCTATATTATACAGAGGTTCAGGCAGATCTTGCTGAGCAACTGGTTTCAATCAGCGGCATGAGTCGTGCATTTTTTTGCAATTCCGGAACTGAGGCTGTTGAAGCAGCTATGAAACTTGCTCGTATTACGACAAAGAAAACGGGTTTTATTGCGGCTGACCATTCATTTCACGGACGCACGATTGGTGCTTTGAGTGTTACACATAAAAAAATGTATCGGAGTCCATTTGAGCCATTGGTAAAGGATGTGATATTCTTACCTTACAATAATGCAGGGGCTATTACCGATGCAATCACAAAGGACACGGCAGCGGTTATCCTTGAACCGATCCAGGGAGAGGGCGGTATAAATGTCCCGTCGGATGATTATTTGAAAGAGGTTCGTGAGATATGCGATGATACCGGTACCCTTTTGATATTTGATGAAGTGCAGACAGGTTTTGGCAGGACAGGTAAGTGGTTCTGCAAGGAGCATTTTGGTGTTGAACCTGATATTATGACTATGGCAAAGGCGCTTGGCGGCGGTTTCCCAATGGGTGCAATTGTTGCAAGAGATGATGTTACGTTTGGCAAGAGTGAACATGCTTCGACCTTTGGTGGAAGCCCGCTGGCATGTGCGGCATCACTTGGTGCGATAGCGGCGATACGCGAGGAGAAACTTGTCGAACGTTCGAAGGAGATGGGCAAGTATTTCATGAAGCGGCTTGAAACTCTTACGCGCAATGATGTGGTTGAGGTGCGCGGCAGGGGACTGATGATCGGTGTTGAGTTGAATACGAAGTGTGCGGACATTGTTGATTATGCACGCGAGCATGGCGTGCTACTGAATTGCACATCGGATTCGGTGATACGCATTGCACCGCCGCTTGTGATCACAAAGGAACAGAT
>JAUVET010000013.1 GCA_030594665.1 Methanosarcinaceae archaeon | reverse complement strand
TAAAACCTTTGCCAAAATTACCCCTCAAAAACGGCAGGAGCGCAAACTGATTGACCCGGTTGCGCTTCGTGAAGCGGTTATCAATGCCATGATCCACAACAACTATGCCAATGAAATACCGCCCAAGTTTGAACTCTTCCCAAACCGATTGGAGATAACTTCCGCAGGTGGACTTCCAGCGGAATTCGATGAAAACGAGTTCTTTATGGGCTACTCAGTTCCGCGCAACAAAGAATTGATGCGGATCTTTAAAGACCTTGAGATGGTTGAATACCTTGGATCAGGGGTACCGCGCATTTTGCGGAAATACCCGCGCTCGATTTTTACATTCACTCCAAACTTTATCCGCATCACTTTTCCTTTTGAGGAGAGCCTTGAGGGTGGTCAGACAGGTGGTCAGACAGGTGGTCAGACAGGTGGTCAGACAGGTGGTCAGACAGGTGGTCAGACCTTGCTCACTGAAGCACAACTCGCTGTATATAAGCTCTTAAAAAAGGACAACATGGCTTCGCGTCAATCTATTGCGGATAATCTCGGCATTAACCCTTCAGCCGTACAAAAACATATCAAGGCACTGAAAAAAAGTGGTTACATACAAAGGGTAAGTACCTTTAAAGGCCATTGGAAGATACTAAAATAACTGCGAACTACATCTGCAAGATAAGTTTTTGATTCCGTTTTTTAGAGAAGGCCTTGGTTACCGCGAGGTGAAACCCAGTACGGTAACAAACTCCCTGATTATAGAAGATGATTTGCAGGAGTTCATCTCCCAAACCGAGCTGAACAAAAAGCCTTACGAAATCGTGTTGAAAAAATACAGTGGCGACAAAGACAAACTACCATGCAAACTACCATGCAAGCTACCGACCAAGCTACCGACCAAGCTACCGACCAAGCTACCGACCAAGATTACATATTTGGCGATATATCCCAACCCGGACGAGCCGGAACCAGAAGGCGGCACAGTCCCATTTTCTATTTATTTAAAGACGCTGATTTAAAGTTACATCTGCGTTAATCAGCGTAAATCTGCGTCTAATAGAATTATTAAAATCACTGGATTTTGGTCTTGTGACCTAGAAGGCAACAAGAATTTCGTGCCAAAAAAACACGAAAATATCTCGTAAGATACTAAATAGTGATGTCACCCCCACGATGTTAGAGACACCTTCTTTTTATCCCCCATCCCCTCCAAAAAGGGAAAAAATCAACTATCCACTCAGATTCATTTATAAAAGAGTATACCATATTTCCCATATATGTCCACACCCAGTAAATATGATATACTGATATACCTGCACTTCAATGAGCCAATGACCTTTGGCAGTCTGGAAAATATCCTGCGGCGAAATATCCGATTTGAAGACCTGAACACCCAGACATTGCACAAAAGAATGCGGGAATTGCTTGACAATGATCTTGTATTGAAAAGATCCCTGTCGGGTACAAGAGCTAATGAATACTCATTGGATCGGGACAACGGTTCACTGGTCAATAACCTTTCATTCCTGCTTTGGTGCAGGAAAGAATGGATAGATCATAATGCAATCCTGAATCCAAAAACAGAGGCTGTAATTTTTCAAATCTTGAAACACAGAGAGATATCTCGTGAGAAATTATTGAACGAATCAAAAATATCAGAAAAAACCCTCAAAAAACATACTGATACACTTCTTAAAAACAAGTTCATTCGCATAACCAACCAAAAACCGATGATGTTCGAGTTCCTCATAAATGATATAACGCTGTGGTATCTGGTAATGAAAAGGCTGCAAGTCCCTGACATCGCAAGCACCTGCAGGGATTCGATTGCCGACATAGATGCAATCAAAAATATTACCGGATCGAAAAAGGTCATGGATAATCTCATCAAACTACACATCTACTCTTCAACTGTCACAGAAGGAAACACTGCATCCACTGGGGACATTGAACGCATCATACATGATCTGCCAACAGATCTCACACCAAAAGAAATCATAGAGATAAAAAACACAAAGGATACTCTGGATCATATACTCGAAGTGTATAAAGATACAGACGTAAACCTTGATCTTATCAAAACCACTCATCAGATACTGATGCGCGGATTGATCAAAGAAGCCGGAATATTCTACGCTTCATCCACAAAACGAATCATTGGTTCGAAATTGAAATTGCCATCAACCAATAAAGAAGTAGAATATTTGATGCAATCCCTTGTAAATTATTGTCAACTCAACCAAAACCGTATCCACCCCCTCATACTTGGTTCGATATTCCACTTCCTTTTTATATCGATACATCCATTCAAGGACGGAAATGGCAGGGCAGCAAGACTAATCCATTCATTTATACTGCTAAAAAGTGGATACCCGATATTTGCGTTCGATCCTGACAGGAAATATGATTATTTCAACTATCTAGAAAAAGGACGGGAGGCGGATATCAGTGATTTCATCCGCTTCATTATTGAAGAACACAAAAATGTGCTGCTTGCACAGTGAATCAGATCGTGTGGTCAATGTGAAAACGCCGCAAGCTGCGCATTCCAAACATCATGAAAAAAGGACATGTCGGTCAATTTAGAGTCGAGAACATAATATCTTTGACGACACTGTCCCATTTCCCAATTATTTTTAAGACGCTGATACACTTACCTCCTACGGAGTTGAGTGCCTGCTACGCCCGAAGGGCGTGCAGGTCACGCAGATTTAAGGTTGCATCTGCGTAAATCTGCGTCTAAAATAATTGTTGAGATAACCGGGCTTTGGATTGTGCCATATGCCTTCATACTCCGACACTTGATAGTTAGCACGACACTCGAACGATATAATTCTAGAAATTATACCCTATATGTAAATTTATGGCAATGTTCATATTAATTATATCTGCATATTTTCACAAATCAGATTTGCCCCGAAAACGCCCATATGATTCGCGTCAGTGCTGTGGGAATGTGCCGCCTGCGGCGTGTTGTTGCATTGTTTTTTAATTTAGTAAAAACAGCATATCATTGTGCCATTTATAATTCCGCATCATCGCCCAAAAACCCGATCTAAAAAATACCGGTGCAACCTCAGATCATCCGTAAGTTCCGGATGGAACGCCAGCGCAAGGACATTGCCCTGCTCGGCTGCCACCACAAACTCATCAACCTTTGAAAGCACATTCACATCATTCCAAAATTCCACAATCGCAGGCGCGCGAATAAACACCGCATTGTAAGGAGAATCCAGAACCGAAATATCCAGACTTGCCTCGAAAGACTCACGCTGCCGTCCGAATGCATTCCTGTTAACCCTGACATCCATCAGGGAAAGCAGATCCTGATGCGTCTTCTCAACCTGCGAATCACCTTCTTTTGCAAGAAGTATCAATCCGGCACACGTTCCCATGATTGGCATACCACGCGCGTGCGCCTCCTTGATCTCATCTGCAATACCCTCGCGAACCAGCAGGCTGCCAAGTGTTGTACTCTCCCCGCCAGGCAGGATAAGAGCATCGCATGTGGGAACCATGCCGCTATGTTTAATGGCAACGATCTCAGCACTCTTTCCGCGCTCGGAAAGTGCGCGCCCAAGTGCATTCACATGTTCGGAAACAGCACCCTGGATCGCAATAACACCAATACGCATAATTTAAACACCATCAAAACCAAAAAAACGTAAATATTAAAAAATATATACTAGAACAAAAAAAAGACGGCGGTTGGATTACCAGCCGCGTGTCTGAAGGATCTGGTCATCCGGGATTGAACTGACACTTATCCCTTTCATGCCGGATCCGATGCCTTTTGAAACATCAGCAAGCACTTCAGGCTTATCATAATTGTTAACTGCCTCGACAATCGCCTTTGCCATAACCTCAGGTTTCTCTGCATTGAAAATACCGGATCCCACAAAAACACCATCCGCACCAAGACGCATCATAAGTGCTGCATCCGCAGGTGTAGCAACTCCGCCTGCTGCAAAGTTGACCACCGGAATGCGCTGCCTCTGTGCAGTATCAAGCACAAGCTCAATAGGCGCTTCAATATCGCGGGCAACCATAATGAGTTCTTCCTTTGTTTTGCCTTTGAGTTCCCGTATCTCACCCATGATCTGTTTCATGTGGCGCACTGCCTCACTAACATCACCGGTACCGGCTTCTCCTTTTGTGCGTATCATGGCAGCACCTTCATTGATCCTTCGAAGAGCCTCGCCCAGATTTCTTGCACCACAAACGAATGGTATTGTGAATTCTGTCTTGTCAATATGATAAAAATTATCTGCAGGTGTCAACACCTCTGACTCATCGATCATATCAGCACCAAGGGACTGCAAAATCTCGGCCTCAACAAAATGCCCGATACGTGCCTTTGCCATAACAGGGATTGTTACGGTATCAATGATCTCAGCCACCATGGACGGATCAGCCATTCTTGCGACCCCGCCTTCTTTCCTGATATCAGATGGCACAGATTGAAGTGCCATGACCGCAACAGCACCGGCATCCTCAGCGATCTTTGCCTGCTCGGGGTTCGTGACATCCATAATAACGCCGCCTTTTTGCATCTTTGCAAAACCGCGTTTGATCAATTCGGTACCATGTCGTAATTTCTCAAGTTCCATTATAATCTCCTCATCCTAAATCATATCAATGTGATAAAGCAATAATCAAATCAATCTTATCTTAAATCTTAGTCAAATCTATCCGATCTTAAATTTACTTAATACAGGTCAATAGTTAAAAGCGTTTACTTCCAACATATGAGACTTTTTGATTTATTTTGGATGAAATGAATCGTGGCAAAAATATTCACCGCAGAGGGCGCGGAGGTCGCAGAGGGTCGTTGTTTTTTCTCTGCGGCCCTCTGTGTTCTCCGTGGTTTACCGAACCATTCCGGAAGATAAGAAAAAGTCTCTTACTTCAACCATCCCGACTTCATCCTTATTCTTCATCGTTCTCCGGCTTGATCCTCGCGACCCCAACGACCGCATCACCGGATTTTATGTTCATGATCTTAACACCCTGTGTGTTCCTGCCCTGCACGCGAATATCCTTTACAGGTATTCGTATGATTATGCCGTCGGAACTGGTGAGCATAACCTCATCATCACTCACAACAGCCCTGACATTCACCACAGGACCGTTACGAAGGCTGGTGACAATTGTAATAACACCACGTCCGCCCCTGTGCATTGTACGGTATTCCCCAAACTCGGTGCGCTTTCCGAACCCGTTCTCGGTAATTGTCAAAAGAGTAGCATTCTCATCAACGATATCCATACTGACAACAGCATCACCCTCTTCAAGCCTCATACCGCGAACACCGCGGGCACTTCTGCCCATCGGACGCACATCGGATTCAGCGAACCGGATTGCTTTACCGTGTCTGGATACCATAACAACATCTCTTGAGCCGTCTGTCATGATAACATTAACAAGTTCGTCATCATCAAGCAGTGTAATTGCAATAATACCGCCTTTTCTCGGATTACTGAAATCAGAGAGTGCACTCTTTTTCACAGTACCTGATTTTGTACCCATCAAAAGATACTTGTCATCCTCAAACTTACTCACAGGGATCATCGCAGTAACCGATTCATCCTCACCAAGTTCAAGGAAGTTCACGATCGCCTTTCCGCGTGATTGTCTGCTCGCAGCCGGAATAGCATACACCTTTCGCCAGTGTATCCTGCCCTTGTTCGTGAAACATAGTAAATAATCGTGAGTGGATGCAACAAAGATGTCTTCGACAAAGTCTTCCTCTTTTGTGTCCATCCCGATAACACCCTTGCCGCCACGGTGTTGTTGTTTATAAGTATCAACAGGCAACCGTTTGATGTAACCGCTGTTTGTCACAGTGACAGCAACCTCTTCTACAGGAATAAGGTCTTCATCGGTAACATCATCGTGGGATATCATGATCGTTGTCCTTCTGGCATCTGCAAACTTGTCACGCAATCCAGTAAGTTCTTCCCTGATGATCTCATATTTGCGGGATTCACTTTCAATGATCGCTTTTAGCCCTGCGATAACCTTGATAAGTTCATCATACTCGTCATCGATCTTCTGGCGCTCAAGTCCGGTCAGACGCTGCAGGCGCATGTCAAGGATCGCTTTTGCCTGCACCTCATCCAGCTCGAACCTTTCGATAAGACCCGCCTTTGCCTCATCAGCAGTCTTTGAAGCACGGATGAGTGCAATGACCTCATCGATATGATCAAGTGCGATCTTCAATCCATTGAGAATATGTGCCCTTTCCTCTGCCTTGTTCAGATCGAACTGGCTGCGCTTCTGTATGATCTCTATCCTGTGCTTCAGGTATATCTGCAATATCTCGCGAAGGTTCAACACCCTTGGTACATTATCGACCAGTGCAAGATTGATGATCCCGAATGTAGTTTCCATTGAGGTATGCTTGTGCAACTGGTTCAACACGACATTTGGATTTGTAGTACGTGTAAGTTCGATCACAACACGGATCCCATCACGGTCAGACTCATCACGGATATCTGAAACTCCGATGATCTTCTTTTCGCGAACCAGTGCCGCAATGCTCTCGATAAGTCTTGCCTTGTTAACCTGATATGGCAGTTCCGTAACAATTATCCTGTGTTTATCATTCTTCATTTCCTCGATCGTGGAAACTGCCCGCAATCGTATCTTTCCACGACCGGTCTCATACGCATTTTTGATACCCTGTGTGCCAAGTATTGTCGCAGCGGTCGGGAAATCAGGCCCCTTGATAACACTCATAAGTTCAGGGATCGTTACGTCCGGATCATCGATCAACATAAGGGTACCGTCAACAACTTCGCCTAAATTGTGCGGCGCCATGTTGGTAGCCATTCCGACCGCAATACCTGTTGAACCGTTGATCAAAAGGTTTGGAAGTTTTGCAGGAAGCACTTTTGGTTCCTTAAGTGATCCGTCATAGTTTGGCTGGAATGCCACGGTATTCTTGTCAAGATCCGCAAGCATTTCGTTCGATATCCTGTCCATACGGACTTCAGTATATCGCATTGCTGCTGCGGAATCACCATCAATAGAACCAAAGTTACCCTGTCCGTCAATGAGTGGATGCCTCAATGAGAAATCCTGCACCATCCGCACGATCGTATCATAAACAGCCGCATCGCCGTGTGGGTGGTATTTACCCATTACATCTCCCACTACACGTGCGGATTTTTTGTAAGCCTTCTCAAATGTGATGCCCGATTCTTTCATTGAATAAAGGACTCTGCGGTGGACGGGTTTCAAACCGTCACGCGCATCGGGAAGCGCACGCCCGATTATCACACTCATTGCGTAATCGATGTATGAGTTCTTCATCTCATCTTCGATCAACACAGGTACGATCTTTTCTCCTGTATCTGTTGTTTGGACATCGAATGTTTGTTGTTCTTTATCCGGTTGTGTGCCTGATGTTTCCAATGTTTCAGCATTAGTAGTAGCATCATTATCGTTATCGTCTGCCATCGTTTCTCACCTCACACATCCAGGTTAACCACGTCTTTCGCATGTTTTTCAATAAATTTACGCCTTGGTTCGACCTGATCACCCATAAGGACAGTAAACATTGCATCCGCAGCGATGGCATCTTCCAGAGTAACTTGAAGAAGTGTTCTTGTATCCGGGTTCATAGTGGTCTCCCACAATTGATCGGGATTCATTTCTCCAAGACCCTTGTATCGCTGGACCATTGTGCCTTTTTCGCCCACTTCTTTTAGTTTCAGCTTCATTTCATCATCCGAATACACATAATGCTCTGCCTTCCCTTTCTTGATACGGTAGAGGGGAGGCTGTGCAATATAGATATATCCACAATCGATCAGGGGTCTCATGTACCTGAAAATGAATGTCATGATGAGCGTCCTGATATGTGCACCATCCACATCGGCATCGGTCATGATTATGATCTTGTGATACCTTGCTTTTGAAACATCCATCTCATCACCGATACCGGTGCCAAGAGCGGTTATGAAAGACAATATCTCATTGTTCTTCAAAACTTTTGCAAGACGTGCTTTTTCAACATTTATGATCTTGCCCCGAAATGGCAATATCGCCTGAATACTACGATCACGTCCCTGTTTTGCAGAACCGCCTGCAGAATCTCCTTCCACAAGATATACCTCGCAAAGTGACGGGTCCTTCTCCGAGCAATCTGCAAGTTTTCCTGGTAATGTACCAATGTCGAGCGCACTTTTCCTGCGCGTGAGTTCGCGAGCCTTTTTAGCTGCTTCCCTTGCACGTTTTGCAGTGAGCGCTTTTTGGAGGATCGCATTTGCGACTTTCGGGTTCTCTTCAAGGAATTCACCAAGTCCCTCTGATACCATAGATTCCACAATTCCCTTCACATCACTGTTTCCGAGTTTGGTCTTTGTCTGTCCCTCGAATTGCGGTTCCATCAATTTTACACTGATTATGCCTGTAAGTCCTTCACGGATATCATCACCTGAAAGTTTGACATCACCTTTTTCAAGATTGTTCCGCTTGATGTAATCGTTCGCAACACGTGTGAGCGCTGTCTTAAAACCGACAACGTGCGTTCCGCCTTCATGCGTGTTTATGTTGTTAGCAAAGGAATAGACGTACTCTGAATAACTGTCAGTGTACTGCATTGCGATCTCAACGGATGTGTCTTCTTTTTCCCTTTCAAAATAGATGGGATTGTCATGAAGAGGTGTTCGGTTTTGGTTAAGATACTCTACAAATGACACGATTCCGCCGCTGTACTGAAATACCTCACGTTCACCGTCCGGTGTTCTTTCATCTGTCAGGGTGATCTTGATCCCACGGTTCAAAAAAGCGAGTTCACGGAGTCTTGTGGCGAGTGTATCATACTTGAAATAAGTTGTTTCGAATATCCTTGCATCGGGTCTGAAAGTACATTTGGTCCCGGTGCCGGTAGTATCGCCGACCACAGTAACATCTTCTTCAGGAACCCCGCGCAGGTATTTTTGGTAATGTACCTTACCGTCACGTTTGACCTCTACTGTCATCCACTCTGAAAGCGCATTGACAACAGAGATACCGACACCATGCAATCCGCCGGATACTTTGTAACTGCCCTTGTCGAACTTACCGCCTGCGTGGAGGATGGTCATCACCACTTCAAGTGCGGATTTTTTGTATTTTTGATGTATATCTACAGGGATTCCCCTGCCGTCATCTTCGACCATCACGCTGCCATCGGCATTCATAACTACATCGATAGAACTACAATATCCGGCAAGTGCTTCATCGATACTGTTATCAACCACTTCATATACCAGATGATGAAGTCCCCTGTTATCAACATTACCAATGTACATACTTGGACGCTTGCGTACAGCTTCAAGACCTTCAAGAACCTGGATATGCGTCGCATCGTAAGTTTGTTTGTCACTCATTTGTGTTCTTTCTCCATGAAAGTGCAATAAATATAAGTATAACTCAATATTCCTGATTACATCTTTTTAAATCATCAAAATATCCATTAAATGATTGTGTTAAAATGGTGGTAAGAAACGTTCTTTTTACTTCGCTAGAACCTATTTTTTAGTAATCACTCTGACTTGCATTATTACGTTTTCATCTATGTTAAAGGTTTATGTGTGAGTTCATTATTTGCTGTTAAAAACATGGAAATTCTGTTAAGTTAAGAAGTGCAAAAAAAGTAGTCTTCCAAGTAATCAATTTTCTTAAACAGAATACAAGTTTAACAGATGTAATTTACAATCTCTTTCACCCATATTTCATTTTTAAGAAATGCAGATGCATTCCGAACCAGTTTTTCCTTGTCACCACTGTAATATTTGTTTGCTATAAAATCAATGGCGTAGTGCGGGCCATTCTCTAATATCTTATGGTCATGACGATACTTAATTCCAATGAATTTATTTGCAATCTGTCCTTCTAAACTGATTGGAACTGTCAGTAGATTTACATTAAGGGTTCCTTTGCTTTTTGACGATTTCAGAATAAATAGTCCATCATTCTCTTCAAAAATTGGACTGTGGGTGAATTTCAGACGGTTTTTTGACACAAGTTTGACACTGTCTAAAACTTTCTTCTCCAGATTTTCATACTCAGTACCATCATCATCAAGAATTATGCTAATATAAATATCATCACTAAATCTTCCCAGCATATCAACTGCAACTCTTGGTAAAACTTTGTCGTATATAGTAGGTCTTCCACTGTCTCCAAATATGATTAATGCGAATTGGGATTTTATGTACTCAAAACAATTTCCATCATACAGTTTTTGAAGTTGTGCCATTCCTTTGTCAGGAATAGCGTAGATTTGCTCATCAGTATGGTTTTTGAATATCTCATCAAAGAACCAAGTATCTGTTTTACCTTCACAAAGTATGATATTCAGATCAATACCCCCGCAGGTCACTTTTAATTAATTCCATCTCTTCCTTGGCATCCCTCCCCGAACATATTTCCCTATCGATATAATTATCCTCCAACCTGCGTAATCTAATGATATTTATAGAGTCTATTACATTTGCTTTCTCAGCTTTTTCCAGTAAATATTCTACCAATTCTAAACTGTGAGTAGATATAAAAAATTGCGATTTTTTAGAACATGAGATAATCTCTTTGGCCAAAATATCCAAATAACCGGGGTGCATTGAAACTTCAGGTTCTTCAAACAGGACAATTCCGTCTTCAATTAAAGGTGCCATAAATGATAATTTTAAGAGTGCCTTGAATCCATCTCCCATGAAAGATATCGGTAATGGTTCATCTATATTTTCAAGTAATATCTGTAAACCAACATCTGATTCCCTGATATCTTCAAAATATGGAATTCTTTGTTTTAATGTTTCCAATACCCCTGCCAGTTTCTTCGTGTTAATCAACTTTGAATAAAGTTCCGGCAAATCCTCATCAATTCTAGGAGAACTAAAGATCAATGGAATTGCATAAATTGGAAGGTTTTCGTCATTTTGAATCGGAATTTCACCCTGATATGCATTCATTATTGTATGTATGGCAACTAATTTATTGTTTACTTTTGATGTTAAGAACACTTTTTCAGATTGGATTAATTCATCCCTAACTTTTTCAATCTCATTATCAATTTTATTTAATGTTCTTTCTATCATCTCATTTATATTTTCTTTTGATTCATCATTTTCGTATAACTTTCCTGCTCTCCGCAATTCAGCCATTAATCGATATTCTTCATTTATTGTAGTTTGACCAAATCTATAGTCAATTAGTGGAGAATCTGAATGGCCAATTGAAATAATGAAATCTAAAAACAACTCTTTCATTTCCGGCGGATATTTTTTATCAGAATAAAGTAAATCCAATGCTATTCGATTCTTTTCGTATAACCCCAATTCAATACTTGATTTGCGCTTAAACTTATGTATTAAATGTTTAATGTGACTTTCGTCGATGACATCAGCTAATGTCGTTTCAAGAACGTCTTCAAAATTATTCAAAGAAGAAACTGCCATCCAAATTGACTCTAAAATTGAAGATTTACCGGTGTTATTCGGACCTACAATTATATTTATTGATTCACATGGGAAATCAATTTCTTCAATTCCTTTATAGTCTGTAATTTTGACGTCTTTAATGATGTTCATGGAATTCCCTACACCTACATATAGAATTATAATGACATGTTCTATAAAAATTTATATAAATACAATCAATTGTAATTTAAGTACATGATTGATTCTTTGCTATTAAAAGATTTGTTTATCTTGATTATGTTTATTCAATTATGAATTATGCTTGTTTCATGGGCAAAATATAACACAAATCATTGCTATTTTCCAACTATGAATGACACATCAAAAAATCCGATCGAAAAACTCTACAAAATCCCTGCAGCAATCATTCTTGTCGTAGGGATCATAATCACAGCCCTGCTTTTCAAAGGACTTTTGATGTTTGCCGATCAGGGCGACCTGTTCATGGTCATCCTGATGGCAGTGTCAGTATCGGCTGTTGCATTTATTTTGACAAAGATAATAAGGTTAGAGATGGAGAAAAATCTCAAATAATTCCCATATCAGTCAACCTTTCAGGCAGGTATTTGTCAGTCACAAAATCCAGTCCTTTTCCTGCGAAAGCTTGTTGTTCTGCCTTTTTCTTAATGTCAAGCTGGAGCTTTATCTGCTCTTTCCAGTAGTCAGACTCAAACCTTGGGTCTGAAAGTTCACTTCGTAGAGCTGCTACATCCTTGTCAGTCAACTTGTCGGTTGAAAGTTCATACTCAACAATATCAGATGGCTGTACACCAATAAACTGTGCGCCCGGGGTTGCCATGTATTCCGATAGGTGTGCACTCTTGATCGCACCGTATGCAACCGATGCAAAGATACGGTACGACCATGGGTCACCATCAGTGAACACCGTGACTGGTATGCCAAGTTCCTCGTTCATACGCTTTATCATGCGTCTGGTAGAGCGTGCGGGCTGACCTTTGAGGTGAACAAGGATGGCATTGTATTTTTCGTCAAACCCGTTCTCGATCAAACGGGCATACATACCACCGGTCTCGATCGCAATAATGAACTTTGCATCATGTTCAAGGAACTCGATATTCTCCACATTGAATGGGATCTGGTAGCCACTTTCGCCAATATCTTCCTGACA
>JAUVET010000262.1 GCA_030594665.1 Methanosarcinaceae archaeon | reverse complement strand
ATTGCTCCTACCATCTCTACACCATAGTGCAGTCCCAGCCCGCCTGTGAAGAGTCCGTAGCCGTACCCCACCTGGACCACATCATCCCTGCCTATACCGATCGATGTCAGTGCCCTGGCCAGTGAGGTTGTCCATTCTTTTATGTCATTCCCGGTATAGCCCACTACAGTGGGTTTGCCAGTGGTCCCGCTGGATGCATGGTAGCGTATTACCTGTTCCCGGGGCACGCAGAACATGCCGGTGGGATATGTGTCCCTGAGGTCCTGTTTTGTAGTGAACGGGAGTTTCCTGACATCATCAAGGGATTGGATTTCGTTCGGGGATATCCCTGCTTCATCGAAGCGTTTTTTGTAGAATGGAGAATGATTGTAAACATAATGAACAAGAGATTTAAGTTTCTCTACCTGAACGGCTTTCAGTTCATCAACTGGCATTCGCTCAATGAGGGGGTCCCAATATTCGATCATAAGAATCAGAAAGATATTATTTATCAAAAATATATAACATGTTTGGTTCAATAGGCCTAGTTCTATAATCCGGTTATATAGTAATTAATCTACACAAATGCATTGCCTTGCTTCAAATAAAATTCATTCGCACGCATCAGATCTTCCGGCGTCCCAACATCGATATGGATGCCTGATATCCGTTTGTACACGACCTTTGCCCCTCGCTCCACAAGTACCTTGATCGAATCCGTAAGCTGGTACTCACCTTTAAATCCGGGTTTGGTATCATGTATCGCACCGAAGATACCAGGTTCGAAGATATACACGCCCGCAATCCCCAGACTACTCGGCGCATCAGCAGGCTTTGGCTTCTCCACAAGGTCAATGACATTGATTCCATCGGGTTTAATGATCCCGTGACGTGTAACGTCAGTCACTTCCACAACACCGACCGTAGCATCCGCATTGTTTGCCTCATGGAACTCCCTGATATCACGTAGCACGGTATCGGGTGAGAAGAAGTTATCCCCCAGCACCACGGCAAAAGAAGACCCATTGATCACATGCTCCCCTGCTGCAACTGCATTCGCAAGCCCCAGACGTTCATCCTGGACCACATAGGTCAGGTTCACGCCAAAGCGTTTCCCTGAACCGAAATAATCGGAAAGCCCGTGCTTTCTCAAGCTCACCACGATAACAATATCCGTGATCCCCGCAGCAACAAATGCTTCGACCACATGCTCGATCACTGCTTTGTCTCCTACAGGCAACAGTTCTTTTGGTATAGCTTGCGTGAACGGACCCAGACGGGTCCCGCTTCCTGCGGCAGGTATCAATCCTTTCATGTTATGACATATTAAGTTTTCAGAGATAAATCTTTTCAATTGATACAGAGTTTGTCACTTTCATTCTTTGCCTGATATTTAAAGAACCTTGATCAGTGGAATACAGTCGAACCCCGTACACCCACAAAGCGCAAAGTGCGGCACTGTTTAATATCCACGATTATGCAGGATCGGCGATCTCAATATGTCCCTGCAATATCCTGTAATGATCATGATGGTCTGATCAACACCGTCAGTTTCCATCACGCCCGCCCATACTCATCATCAAATCGAACGATGTCATCTTCATCCACACTTTCACCCAATTGCACTTCAATGATCTCCAGCGGGATCCTCCCGTGATTCGAAAGTCGGTGCTTCTCTCCCGATCGTATAAATGTACTCTCGCCCTGACGCAAGAACTGCTGCTTCCCATTGACCTGGACACATGCCATTCCCTTAACAACAACCCAGTGCTCACTGCGGTGATGATGCATCTGCAGACTAAGTGACTTTTTCGGCATGACCATTATGTTCTTTATCTTGTGTCCCTTTGAAGCTTCAAGGATAGTGTACGAACCCCATGGTCTGTACACAGTTTGCTGGAAGTATGCCCGTTCATCATCCGCATCCTTAAGCGCAGTCACGACGTCCTTCACACTCTGGCTGCTCTTAAGCGGACACACGAGAAGTGCATCAGGTGTATCCACCACAACCATGTCGTGTACATCTATCAGCGATACAATCTTGTCCGGCTTTGAGTATATCAAATTGTCAGTTGAATCGACCAGGACATCATCACAGTCGTAGACGACATTCCCTTGCCCGTCTTTTTCATTTTCGTCATACAATGCATCGAAATTGCCGAGGTCGCTCCATTTGTGGTCAAGTTTGACAACAGCCACCAGTTTTGATTTTTCCATCAGGCCGTAATCTACCGATATACCTGGGATGTTATGGTAAATATCTTTAATGTCCCTGTTTGAATTAAAAAACGCATCCCACAATTGCGGCGCATGTATTCGAAGTTCTGATATGAACAGTCCAGTGCTGAATAAGAACATGCCGCTGTTCCAGAGATAGCTGTTCCCGACATACCGCTTTGCATCATCCGGATCTGGTTTTTCCTTGAACTCCGAGACCTCATATCCCATATCAAGTGCATCCCCCGGTTTAATATATCCGTAACCGGTATGAGGTGATCTTGGTGTGATTCCGAAAGTGACAAGATGATCATCGGCCAGTTTTTCTGCACCTGCTATGGTTTGCATGGCACTGGTATCTAGAATATGATCGGAGGAGAAAACACCAACCGTGGAATCTCCAAATCTCGTCTCAATTTCACGCACTGCAAAACCGATGGCTGGGAGTGTATTTTTTCCATCGGGTTCCAAAAGGATATTTTCCTTCAGTAGATCGAGTTCAAGCTCTTCTATTTGTCCGTAAACAAAGAACTTCTGCTTTTCATTGGTAACAACAAAAATTTCAGATATATCTGAAACCTCAAGGCATCGGAGCAGCGTATCCTGAAATAATGATGTGCCCAAGATCTTTAAAAACTGTTTCGGGTAAAGTTCCCTGCTCAAAGGCCACAGCCGTGTACCTGAGCCGCCTGCGAGTATTATGGATTTTATGTCTTCATCTCCTTTATGTTAAGGATTGGATATTTATAACTGAGTATTTACTTTAAAATTAGATTTATTATTTATAATTCATACCAAAATACACCATCGGTTTTGGTTTTGTATG
>JAUVET010000090.1 GCA_030594665.1 Methanosarcinaceae archaeon | reverse complement strand
GCCAGGGCGAACGGGCGCATGACATCCTTTGGTGGTTTTCTGGATTCGGTCTGTGACAGGTATGCTGACGCTATCGTTTTCATTGGAATTATGTATGGCGCGCTGGATGGCAACATATCGACACCCGCGCTGCTCGGAATACCCCTGTGGCTGTGGTGTGCAATGGCACTTGTCGGCTCGTTGATCGTGAGCTACACGCGCGCGCGGGCAGAGGGTGCAGGTGTTGAAAAAATGAATATCGGAATTGCAGAGCGCCCTGAGAGGATGATACTGCTTGCTTTTGGTGCATTCAGCGGACTAATTGCATGGGCGATTGCAGCAATTGTGATATTGACCCACATTACCATCATCCAGAGGATATTGTATGCAAAAAAGATATTGGATGAGAAATAACCGATGATAAACTTGTTTTTCTTTAACATTGAATGGATCGTATCCAAAAACACCGGAAATCAATGAAATTTTTTAACCGCAGAGAGCGCTGAGGGGCGCAGAGAAAAAACGGTAGTGCCCCGGAAATCGTGATTTTCTATAATAATCGTTGTGCTGCCAGACCACAGGTGGATTTTAAGTGTGTTACTTGGAATCAATGTCAGTAGCAGACTTGAATTGTAACAAAAGCATACTAGTGTCGTGTCAACCGTACAATGTCACTACATGGGAATGAGTCAAACAGATGCAAAAAACGACGCGACCGCGCGCAGCGCGGCACGTTCCTACACCATGAACGCGAACGATATGGACCTACTCATCCCCGATCGTCACATTCAGTATAGTATCACCCGACTCGATCTTTACAACAACATCCTGACCCTCTATAACCTGACCAAACACTGAATGCTTGCCATCAAGATGAGGTTGTGGAGCTTCTGTGATAAAGAACTGGCTTCCACCTGTATTGGGACCTGAATTTGCCATTGATACTGCCCCTGTGGTGTGCCTTAATTCAGGATGGAACTCATCGGGGATCGCATACCCCGGACCGCCGGTTCCGGATCCCAGAGGGTCCCCGCCCTGTATCATAAAACCGCGTATGACCCTGTGAAATGTTAACCCATCATAAAATCCACTCTCTGCAAGGTCAATGAAATTCTTTGTAGTTATCGGAGCCCTGTACTCATACAATTCGAACTTGATGACACCTTTATCAGTAACGATCGTTGCTATCAGGTTATCGCCTGTTTTTTGGTCAATTGTATCTGTAGTTGTATCTGTGCTCGTATCCGTGGTTTTTTGATCTACTTCGTTGTCCACACATCCGAATGTCATCGAAAACAATACAAGAAGTGCCATAATCCATATCATCCATTTCATAATTTCACCTTTCATAATTTAATTACATGTGTTGCAGCTACTTAAATATTGTAATATTGATGGATCCGATCAAGCATCCGTTAGAGGATTATGATAGAAATCATCGATAGAATCTGCAAGGTTCACTACTTCCCCGGATCCCTGACTGAATTAACATAAGCCCCGACCGCTGCACTTATCGCTGCAACCTTATGCTCGCGGTCATCAATTACAGACGCAAGTGTAACGCCTTTTTCGGCATCTTCCTCCACAACCCTTTTCACATCCTCAAGTATATTGTAGTCATCAATAAAATGTGTCGTAAGGTTACCACTTTTGAAAGCCTCATGCCTGAGCACAGCCTTGTGGAACGGAATATTGGTTGTAACACCCACGACCACATATTCATACAGTGCCCGTTTCATCCGTGCGATCGCTTCATCACGGTCACGTCCCCACACACTCAATTTCGATATCATAGAATCATAATACGGCGAAATAGTGTAACCCATGTGTACCCCGCTATCCACACGTACACCCGGTCCGCCCGCAGATCGGTATCTTCGGATCTTACCCGGAGATGGTGCAAAATCGTTCAGCGGGTCTTCAGCATTGATACGGCATTCAATTGCCCAGCCATTGATCTTGATATCTTCCTGCTTGTAAGACAACCTGTCACCGCAGGCAATGTGCATCTGGTCTTTCGCAAGATCGATACCGGTCACCATCTCGGTGATCGTATGCTCAACCTGAAGACGGGTATTAACTTCAAGGAAATAATAATCACCCTTTGAGTACAGGAACTCCACAGTTCCCGCATTCTCATAACCGATCGCCTTTGCAGCCTTTACAGCAATCTCGCCCATCTCCTTTCGAAGTTCGGGAGTCATAATAGGGGATGGCGCTTCCTCTATCAACTTCTGGTGTCTGCGCTGGATGGAACATTCCCGATCAGACACATAAATAACATCCCCATACTTGTCCGCAAGTATCTGGAACTCGATATGCCTTGGCTCTTCCACATATTTCTCAATAAAAACAGTCGGATCCCCGAATGCCGACTCTGCCACATGTCGGATCGCACTGAGAGCATGATCGAACTCCTCTTTTGAATGAACGATCTTCATACCGATCCCGCCACCGCCTGCAGAAGCCTTGATGATCACAGGATATCCGATAGAATCAGCGATCTCCACAGCCTCATCCACATTCTCGATAGGATCTTCAGCACCAGGTACAACAGGAATGCCTGCCTTTTTCATAGCAGTCCTTGCTGCGATCTTACTTCCCATCTGTTCAATAGCACTGGCAGGAGGACCAATAAATGTAATCCCATTATCTTCGCACTTTCTTGCAAAAACTGCATTCTCGGATAAGAATCCATACCCGGGATGAATGCCTTCTGCACCTGTCTTTTTTGCAACATCGATGATCACATCCATATTCAGGTAACTCTGGCTGGATGGTGCAGGACCTATCAGGTAAGCCTCATCTGCGTATTTGGCAAAAAGAGCATTCTTATCCGCTTCCGAATACACGGCAACAGTAGGAACATCCAATTCACGGCATGCCCGCATAGCACGGATCGCGATCTCGCCCCTGTTTGCAATAAGCACTTTATTAAACATGATCCTTCACTCCATCCTTCCAATCCCATATTCATTCGATTGCCATCAGGACATCGCCGGAACTTACCGAATCGCCATCGGCAATGAATATTTCCTTCACAACACCGCCATGAGTTGCGTGTACTCCATTCTCCATCTTCATCGCCTCAATGACACATATCGTATCCCCTTCTGCAACAGTATCACCAACCTCAACTTCGATCGATAATATCATACCCTGCATGGAACTGGTGACAGCGCCCTCTACTGACTCGGGTATTGCTTTTGCCGGTGCATCTGCGATCGACACAACTCCTCCTGTGGGTTCTACCTTAACATCGAACACATCACCATCTACTTCAACCCTGAATTCAGTATGAATTGTAGATGGTGATGTAGATGGTGATGTAGATGGTGCAGATGCAGCAGTTTCTGCCGCGACAGGCACAAGAGTTTCCTCTACCGCTTCACCTCTCAAGAACTTCGGGGCAATTGCAGGATAGAGGATATAGGTCAGTATATCTTCTTCCTTCTTCACAAGACCAAGTTCTGCCGCTTCTTTTTTCAGGCTCTCGTATTCAGGTTCCAATAGATCGGCCGGACGACATGTAATCGGCTCTTCATCGCCAATGATCTTCTTGATCATCTCATCACTGATAGGTGCAGGTGAACGACCATACAACCCTCGCACATAATCCTTAACTTCTTTAGGAATAACCTTATACCGCTCACCCATGAGCACATTCATGACCGCCTGCGTACCCACTATCTGGCTTGTTGGTGTAACAAGAGGCGGATACCCGAGTTCTGCGCGAACTTTTGGCATCTCTGCAAGTACATCATCATACTTATCAAGTGCATTCTGCTCCTTTAATTGTGAAACCAGATTGGATAACATGCCACCAGGTATCTGGTACAGGAGCACGTTCGTATCGATCTGCTCTGATATCGGGTCAAGGATGCCACGATATTCGTCCTTTAATTTCTTGAAATACGATGCAGCTTCCGATAAAAGTTCCAGATCAAGCCCGGTGTCATAAGGAGTTGCTGCAAGTGATGCAACCATTGTTTCGGTTGGTGGCTGTGATGTGCCGCCCGATAATGGAGACAGTGCCGTATCAAGAATGTCCACACCTGCTTCACAGGCTGCCATATAGCTCATCGGTGCCATGCCTGATGTACAATGACAGTGAAGCGCGATAGGTAAGGATACTTCTTTTTTGATGGCTTTGATGATGACATGTGCCTCATGGGGTGAAAGAAGACCGGCCATGTCCTTTATACACAAAGAATCGCATTCAAGTTGCTCAAGGTCCTTTGCAAGTTCCACATACTTTTCAACTGTATGCACCGGACTGATGGTATAACAAATCGTACCCTGTACATGTGCACCTTCGCGGTTCGCTACTCTGATTGCGGTTTCCATATTGCGAATATCGTTTACCGCATCGAATATCCTGAAAATATCAATACCATTTTCATGAGCCTTTGTGACAAACTTGTCCACCACATCATCGGAATAATGACGATAACCCACCAGGTTCTGACCACGAAGAAGCATCTGTGCAGGAGTATTATGCATGTGTTTTTTAAGTTCCTGCAAGCGCTCCCATGGGTCTTCGTTAAGGTACCTGATACATGTATCAAATGTTGCCCCTCCCCACATCTCAAGAGAAAAATATCCCACCTCATCCAATTTCTCGACGATTGGCATCATATCACGCGTTCGCATACGTGTTGCAAGAAGAGATTGATGTGCATCCCGAAGAATGGTTTCTGTAAGTTTGACTTTCATTGAACACCTCTGTGGAATTAGAAATATTGATTTATGTGGATTAATTGATTATGGTAAATGATAATTGATTAAGATAAATGAAATTGTACTTAATTGTACAACTCCTTTTATGTACTTTCTGGTATTGGTTTATGTGTAAAAGGTTATATGCAATGTTTGGAGGCTAACTTAATCCGGACTTTCAAATATCTGTTAAAGGCCGATCGCAATCGAATAAATTCCCCTAATCCCTATCAAAAATTGTACATGTTTGGCGATTTTTAACGCCGTGTCAATCCGCAGTAGGCGGCGGATTGAGTCGGAATCAAAACGAACTAAGCATACACCATTGATTTTACATCTAATTCTCTTGTCGTCATTTCTGAGACTTTTTAATTTATTCTGAATGAAATGACTCATGGCAAAGAAAATAAACCACAGAGGACACGGAGGACACAGAGAGTCGTTGCTTTTTCTCTGTGTCCCTCTATGCTCTCTGTGGTTTTTCGAACCATTCCAGAAGATAATAAAAAGTCTCTCATTTCTTTGTCTTCCTTCCAACAAAGACCCACTGATCATAAATACCAAGTTGATCCGTGTTATCCATGACCTCACCTTCAATACCGATCATACGCAATGCCGACTCTAAAATATCCATCTCGGATTTACCATTTACCGTAAATAGCATGAGTGCGCCTTCTTTTGAGACCTTTGCAGACTCGAACATCATACGAGCCCACATCTCCTTATTGAACTCATAGATCGTGCCAAGCATAAAACCAACTACGCAGTCAAAACGTCCCTGTTCAAAGAATTTGGAAAGCATCGTTGCATCCATTACAATCGTTTTCTTTGGATCCAGCACACCATGCATAAGACCCTGACATACCGTACATTTTTCATATTCGATAGTTGTAGGCTCAATACCCAATTCGTGTAGAGCTATTGTTGACATTCCGTTGCCACAACATATTTCCAAAACATCACCATCAATTGAAATTCCGTTTTGTGCAAGTTTTTTTAAAAGCCCTGACAAACGGCTCACCCTGTCCGGTGTATATACCTGCTCATAGGATTCAAGAGGTATCGTACAATCATTACACATTTCACGATTTACCAGTAAAATAGAGTAATATTCGATCAATGCATCATTTATCACACTACCTGCAACTTCAAGAACCTGTTCAGGTTGATTGGAATCCAGAATGGAATCCGCAAGTGATTCAAATTCTTCGATCGACTGGTTTGCCATAGATGAGAGGAATATTGACCAGAAGTCAACCGGAACCTCTTCAGTCCGTTCATTGAATATTGCCAATCCTGTGGTCTTTGTGCCGTCTGTGATTCGAATTGTTCTGAAAGTATAGTTGGAATTGGAATTATCGTCACCAGCTACTTCCTGAATGTCTTTGAGATATGATATAGTAGTCACTATATTCTTTTGAGAATTGTAACTGGGCTCGACCAAATATATTTCGTCTTTTATGCCAAGCAGATCTTGTAAAATCATGATTGGTTCAATCAAGTTGATGCGATATTAATATTTCGCAAGGACAATATCATTGTTTGATCTATAGTGTTACATCAACAATACAATGTTGTTAGATGGAAAGGGTCAAGACAAATACAAAAAAACGGGCGACCACACGCGCGCAGCAAAAA
>JAUVET010000289.1 GCA_030594665.1 Methanosarcinaceae archaeon | reverse complement strand
CATACAACCCAACCATGCAATTCCCAGATCTGCAAATACATTTTTTGTACTAATCGGGAATCGGTAATCATTTAAACAAAAAATGCATTCTATTGGATATGAGAGCATGTATTATGTGTGGTGGAGAAGGCACACGGCTTCGCCCATTGACTTTTGAACGTCCAAAACCGAGTATTCCTATTCTGAATAAACCTTCTGTTGTACATCTTATTGAACATATCGCAAAAGAAGGATTTAATGAGATCGTTGTGACCCTCGGGTATATGGCTGAAAAGATCGAGGAAGATCTTGGTGATGGAAGCATGTTTGGCGTACATATCGATTACGTTTACGAACATGAGAAACTCGGCACGGCAGGCGGCGTTAAGAACGCTGAAAAATATCTACAAGGCGAACCGTTCATTGTGTTGGGCGGAGATCATGTATTGAACTTGAATATCCGCGAGATGTACAGGTTCCATGAAAAATATGACGCACTCCTGACAATAGGTCTGCTCTCCATCGATGACCCCCGGGAATTTGGTATAGCGGATATGGATGTCAATAACAGGATACATCGCTTTTTGGAAAAACCGGGTGCAGGTGAGATTTTCAGCAATCTGGCAAGTACAGGTATCTACATGTGTGACCAGGAAATATTCGATTGGATCCCAAAAGATACAAACTACGATTTTGCAAAAGATATTTTTCCTGCGATGCTTGCTAAAGATGTAAAGATCAATGGCTTACTTGTGAGTGGAGATTGGACAGATGTCGGAAGTGCGACAGCATTCAGGCAAGCACAACGCTGGATGCTTGCAGCCTTGCCCGGAACTACAATTGCAGGACATTTCAACACAAAAGATGCCCGGATAAAAGGTCCCTTAGAAATCGGGCATAATGTATCGATCGGCTCAAATTCAGCATTGGTAGGACCAATTGTAATCGGAGAGAATGCAACCATAGGAGACAATGTATTGATCGGACCATACACTGTGATAGGTTCAAACTGCGTTATCAAGGACGATTCCAGAGTTCTGTCATCGTATCTATTTAATAACATTATCATTGGTAACAATTCTAACGTATCCGGTTCAACGATCGACAACGGAACAGTCGTAGGTCAAAACTGTAGTCTGGAAAATGGCACGGTAATTGGTCCGAAGGTTATCATTGGTGACAATGCTACAATACATTCGGATGTTAAAATATGGCCGGAAACTGTGATCAAATCCGGTTCGAATGTAAAAACTGATATTATTGATCCGGAATATAATTTATCAAACAGTGGTTTTTGAATAAGACCTGCAGTTTGGATTGCTGCCTATGAGTAAACTTAAAAAATTGTTGAATGTATCCATTTTGATAAGTGTACTTTCTATTGTAGTAGTTCTTATCTTCACTGTTGATTCAACTACGATTGCTGCTATAATGCAGGTAAAGTATGAATATATTATCGCAGCGGCTGCTTTGCATGCGTTTTCATACCTTATATGGGGTTTGCGCACAAAGTTTATGTGCCGGGCCATTGGATATCGCATAAACACCTTGAAGGCTGTCGAGATCGTAACATCCAGTACACTGGTCGCAGCTATAACACCTGCATCTGCAGGCGGCGAACCTGTAAGGATCCACCTTTTACACAAAAGCAAAATACCGGTTGGGCATGCTACAGCAGTGGTAATTGCAGAGCGGCTCATGGATGCGATCCTGTTATTGTCCTTGGTACCATTTGTATTGTTCATCTTCCATGACATACTGTCAAATTACCGGCTGGATGCAATATTTATGGTAGCAGAAGCACTTGCAATTTTAGCTTTCGGACTGATGATATATGGTATGTGTAAACCTCATAAAATAAAACGACTTCTACATTTAATTGTAAATCGAATTGCACACATATCAGGTAAAAAAACAGACGTTGCGCTTTCTAAAATACTCACCCGGGTAGATTTGGAATTCGACAATTTTCATAATAGTGTGTGGACATTCCTGACACAGGGTAAAAAAGGCCTGTTATATGGCACAGTATGCACCATATTGTTCTGGATAGTAGAATATTCGATATTGCCGGTGATCCTGATGGGACTTGATCAAAACCCATCGATCATTATAGTTTTCTCAGCACAGGTATTGCTTTCGATAATTATGACCATGTCAGCAACACCGGGGGCAAGCGGTGTTGCAGAATTGGGGGCAACTACATTGTTCTCGGTGTTTGTGATCCCGTCACTTCTTGGAATTACGGTGGTCGCATGGCGTGCTCTTACTTTTTATATGAATATACTTGTCGGCAGCTTTGTGAGTGCAAAAATACTCAAGGATACTGATATGATCGGTAAATTGCTTGGTGATTGAAGGTCAATAATAATAGAGATTTCTGAATGATGCTCAACTATATAAAGAGCATCGAATATTTATTTTATGTTGTTAACAACGCAGCGAAGCCTGCCAGGAACAGTTTGAGAAATTCGTCGAACAAGCGCGCGGCGGGAATTTCGCCAAGCAGTTGGGCACAGCCGGGAATCGCCCTGGCCGTATGTTGGTCTATAGTAAAATCCAGCTTGGCGGCGAAGCGCACGACGCGCTCGGAGAAGTGGTAGGCGTAGGCCTGGACCAAAGCGCCAGACTGGAAGCGCTGCACTTCATCGGCAAGGGCCTTCGCTGACTCATAGCGCTGTTCAGGCGTCTTCTCCATGGCCCGT
>JAUVET010000213.1 GCA_030594665.1 Methanosarcinaceae archaeon | reverse complement strand
TATAGTCCGAGTTAAATCGACCGGAGGGAGATTTTTTCGGTTGAAATGCCGCGGAAAAGTCCATATCATTTGCGCCAGTGGTGTGGGAATATGACGCGCTGCGCGCGTGCGGTAGCACCTTAATCCGTGTCTGAAAAAATAAAAGACACATATGACGCGCTGCGCGCGTGCGGTAGCACCGTTTTTATAATTAACTCGTTAAATCGCCTGCGTCATAACACAACTATCAACGACGCACTGGCTAAACAAATACCTTTTTTCAATTCATCAAGATCGATTTTCATGTGAGATCTCCTGCAACCATTTGATATAATCATTTTCAATATTGACACTTATTTCCACAATAACCTCTTAAGCCTTGTCGATCACATCATCGCTAAACGAAATTCTTAATTTTTCCAACATTGCATGAGCTTGCTTTTTGTCATGATACTGCGTGAAGTATGCATCTACAACTATATTTACAGATGATATGAAATTTATCCCGACCTTTTCCATGATTCGATACATTTTCCCGTCGTCCGGCAGCACAATAAATGAGCTATCATCGAAAGCACATGCTGCTAATTCAATTTCTCCAGATGTGATGCTCACCGAAGCTGTCAAAACGCTTTTATGTACTGAAAGCCAAATATGCATTATGTCAATTATTTCTGTAAACACATCCGAAGACATTGATAAAAAAATAAGTATGCTCACCAGTGGATATCATGTTGATAAACCCACAATGATACAGAATCTTATCGATATTGGTGTTCAGCAAAAGATGATTGAATACGCGCTGGAACAATATAGCAAAAAGAAAGTCTCTATTGGAAAAGCTGCGGAGTTTGCAGGAGTTTCGATCAGGGAAATGCTTGATATTCTGAACGAAAAGGATATTCCGCTTCATATTTCAAAAAAAAGCGTCCTGAATGATTTTGAGGCTGCTGTGCAATGAGTATTATATTTGATTCAACACCTCTGATAAACTGTTCAAACATTGATCCAATCAAAACCAAAACTCTCTGCGGTCCAGGCGGTTTTTTCAATTTCCATGCCTCTCAACGTCGCCTTTTTTCCTGGAGTGGCATAGACCGCTGGATCCTCCCAATTACCCCGCGCAGTGTCTGCACTTCCCTTGGTATCAACTGTGCCCGCCCGAATATCCTTTTAAACATCAACATGGTCTTGTCTTTTTTATGAGCCGGATAACCGATATCTTCCATTAATTCCTTTAGATGCTCATGCAAAAGCCCAAGGTCAAATCCTTCGGCAAGCGGTCTGTCGCCTGCCTTAATATCACTGAGTTCATACAGCACGATACCAACGGCATGTGAAAGGTTCATTATTGGATATATGCCAGAGGTAGGAATGGTGAGAACCATATCACAGGTTTTTAGTTCTTCGTTATTGAACCCCTGGTCTTCGCGCCCAAAAAGAATGGCAACCGTTCCACTCATGCCTGTTAGTTTCTCTTTTAATTCGCGCGGAGTATAAGAAGGCATGCGTATGTGTTCATAAATTTTCAAACCCGCAATGCCTGTTGTGCCAATTACGATGTTTGCGCCTTCAATGGCTTCGGTGAGTGAGGTCGTGATTTGCGCGTTTTTTAGTATATCCTGTGCATGAGACGACATCGCGCGCGCTTCTCCTTCAAGTTTACATGGATTCACAAGCACAAGGTCGGAAAAACCGAAATTTTTCATCACGCGCGCAACTGAACCCACATTTCCCTGATACAATGGTTCTACCAGTATAACTCTAACATCAATAGGCATTTTTCACATCCGGTTTAAGTATTACTTGAAGGAACATGTAGATTTTCCCTAATTAACAAGTGTGATAGCATCCACTAAACAAACCGTTGTACACATTCTGCACCCAATACAATAACCTGGATCAACCACCACGGCTTTGGGTTTGGGTTTGCCTTTCCGGTCTTCGATCAAATATATCCTCGGACCTTTCGGGCAGGCTTTGCGGCATGCACCACAGCCTGTACATTTATTTTCGTTGATGTATATCTTCATAATTATCACATTTGTTGTACGCCATTATACAAATAATATGCATACAAAATTTGTATATGTATAGCTGTGGTAAGATAGCTGCGTAAATTAAATTGTTTCATCTGAAACTAAAACCAATACAGCCGCCTCAGGCACTCAACACCGCAGGAGATGGGTGTTCTTTGCGGTGACAAAAAACATACACCGCAAAGTACGCAAAGTGGTCATATGATCTGTAATGAATATTATGTACACCGGGTTAATCCAACCGGTATATGTTTTTCATAATGTTTGAAATGCGCCGCCTGCGGCGCATTGACTCGGCGTCAAAAAATCACGAAATAAATACAAAAATGTATAAAATTCCAATATACAAAATTGTTATATAACATACGAACAAATCAAATGTGCAGATGCTCAAGCACTTGTATCGATTTATAATGGAGTGATTAAATGAGTTTGGAAACGATTCTTAAGAACACATTCAAAGGTGAGACTACAGAGGTTGGATGGTATCTTGCAATGTCAAAACTTGCCGAGAGGGAAGGACGTTCGGATGTGGCGGTATATCTTCGCCAGATCGCGATGGATGAGGCATGGCATGCTGCAGAAGTTGCCGAGTTAATCGGGGCTATCAAAAGCGATACAAGATCAAACCTTGAAATGATGCTTGAGGGTGAGACTATGGCTGAAGTTGAAAAAGCAGAGGCTGCCGATCTTGCAAGAAAAGAAGGCAATACAGAAGCAGCATTGTTCTTTGACAGGGCATCTCTTGACGAAGCACGCCACAAGGCAGGTCTTAAGGGAATACTTGACCGGATGTAGTAATGATCATCAATTAACCATCATTAAAATTAAAATTAAAATTAAATGCAACAAGGAGTAGATATATTTGACAAAAGATTTACCTGAAAAGGCAGCAATTCTTCAGCGAGATAAAGAAACATACGGTGTTGCACCACATATCCCGGGTGGTATTGTTTCACCGGATACACTTCGCAAGATCGCAGACGTCGCAGAAAAATACAATGCTGCTGCAATTAAATTAACATCAGCACAGCGAATGGCTATTGTAGGGCTTAAAGAAGATGATCTGGATAATGTCTGGGCAGACCTTGGCATTAAACCCGGAGCTGCGATTGGGCTATGTGTGAGGAGTGTAAAGATATGCCCGGGTACAACTTTCTGCAAACGTGGTCAGCAGGATGCTGTCGGGCTTGGATTAAAACTTGATGAGATCTACCATGGTATGGAACTGCCGTCAAAACTCAAGATGGGAGTGTCCGGTTGTATGAACTCGTGTTCAGAACCTGCTATCAAGGACATTGGTATCATGGGTACTCCAAAAGGATATAAATTGATGGTGGGGGGCACCGCCGGACTCAAACCAAGACTTGCAGATGTTATTGCTGAAGAACTTTCTGAGGACGAGGTACTGGAAGCTGTAGATAAGATTATAAGTTTTTACAAGACACATACAAAAAAACAGCGTGTTGGTAGAATGATCGATGAGATCGGTCTTGACAAGTTCAAAGAAGAAGTAGGATTGTAAATCGAATACACGTTTTTGGTACAATACGTATCAAGGTGGTATTTAATCTTATTAAATGCCATTTCTTTCCTTTCTTTTTCCTTTCCTTTTCTTTCCTTTTTGTTAATTGGAAAGGATCAAGACAATGTTGTCTTAATACTTTCACCCCGCTTGGCTCACGTTAATATACCCAGCCGTTGTATG
>JAUVET010000238.1 GCA_030594665.1 Methanosarcinaceae archaeon | reverse complement strand
TTCTTAAATGTGGATATTAAAGGATTACCGGCAGCTCTTGGTGCGCAGGTACGCCAGATGATAAGGATGAGTGCTGAGGCGCTTGAGTGAGATCACTAATACACTATACTTGCACCTGGGTCAACATAGGCATTGAATTATTTCCTGTCTGATAAAATAATAAAACGGTCAAATGAAGCAGAGAAAATTATTTTTCAAAAGATTCTACAGACTGTCGAATCCTGATCATGCTATCTTTTCCCAATTACTGTCATGTAAATAACACTTTCCTCTGTACCATCCACACCCAGCAGATCGTTTGCCTCATCATCGTAGAGTGCACCGACCTGGCAACTGCCAAGATTCATTGCAGCTGCGGCTAACGCCATGTTCTGGGCTATGTGTCCAGCATCCAGATACACATAGCGGTAGGCTCTCTGTTTGTACTTCCACTTCGAACGTTGAAAAATTGCAGTCCAGATAAAGACTGAAAATTCCCACCCAAAATTGACCCACTTTTCCCATTGAAAATTGACCCACCCTATATACTTAAATAGTCAACATACATATATTGACCTATGTTCCTGCCAATAGGTGAAAAACAGTTCAAGTTCTGGAAACTCCGGCGAGACGGGCTGCCCAATATCAATATTGCGCGCTCGTTCAATATCTCAAGGCAGGCAGTATCCAGGGCGCTCATCAGCATGGACAAACGTATTGAGAACACGTTGCTTGAAATGGCGCAGGCAAACCAGATAGATATGGAGAGCATAAATACCGAGCGGGGTATCCTGTTCGGACACTCGATACCGCTTGATGCAAACGCCATCATATTCGTGTCGGCAAAACATGGGGTCCAGGTGTGGTACGAGCACGAAGGGGACTGCGGCGCATGCAGCAGGTATACGCAGTGCATCGAACTGCTTTGGGACTTTGCAGATGAGATGAAGATAAAGCTTGAGAAGACGGATGATCCGACTAAACTTGCTGATGAACTGTTCGGGAAGTTGAGGGGATTGGTATGACACTGAATGTAGCAGAAACTATGCGGAAATTGATGGGGTGGTGCCCGAGTGTAACTCAATCAAGGTATAAATCCTCCCAGCATGTTGATTTTGTGAACACTTCACAAAACACTTCTGGTAGATTGAATGTTGAAAATATTCAATCTAAAAATGTAATGTTCTCTGTAAACACTTCCCTGTTAATTTCTTGCTTTGTAATATGCTTGAATCTGGTTTCTTTAGTTCGAAACATGGATTATACGATCTTGATCCCAATTCTCGTGGTAATATATTCTTTACTTTACTTCATTGTAGCCAAATCACTCAAGACAAGCGTTTCGATCGATGAAAATGGTGTACACTTAAAGTCTTACGAATTCAGGGACATTACACTGGATTACAATGATATAAAATCAGTTACTCCAGGCAAAACAACAAAATATTCAATTGAATTAATTGTGTTTTTAGCAATACCACTAACTTTTCTTATTGCATTGCTCGCTTATTTAGTGATAGCATACGGGGATTGGCTATTAATCATATCACTTGCTCCATTGCTGTTGGGATACTTGTTTTTGAAATATTGGCGCGACAGGAGATATCATGACATTGATGCACAATTGTCTATCCAATCCGAAAACAAAAACCGGTATACCAGATGGTTTGAAGTTACATCCAATTATTCAATTGTCACGGACGAGATGACTGCATTTAGAATACAGGATGCTATTGAACATTACAGGGGGACAAAGTGAAATGATGTTTATTGAAAGTATTAAAAAAATGATGGGCTGGTGTCCGAATGTAACTCAATCGAAATACAGATCGATGCAGCCGGTCGATTTTATAACCCCTTCACAAACACCATCCGGCAGATCGGATGTTGACAAAGTTCAATCTAAAAATGTAATGTTTCCTGTATATAATTTCTTGTTAGCTCCTTGCTTTTCAACAGGTTTTTATTTGATCTTGCTATTTTCCATACATCTGGACCATGCAATCTCAATTCCAATCATTATAATAATATATTCCTTCTTATATTTAATAGTGGTCAAAACATTCCAGACAAGTGTTTCGATCGATGAAAACGGTATGCACTTAAAGTCCTTTATGTTCAAGAACATTACATTGGATTACAATGACATAAGATCAGTCACGCCAAAAGAACCAATGAAACCAATAAAATGTTCAACTAAAATCAAGATACTTTTAGCAATCCCACTAACTTTTATTATTGCATTGTTCACTTATTCAATGTTGGCATATGGGGAGTGGCAATGGATCCTGCCAGTTGTTCCATTGCTGCCGGGATTCTTGTTTTTTAAATATAAGTACGACAGGAGATATCATGATATGGATGCACAATTGACCATCCGATCCGAAAACAAAAACCGGTATACACAATGGTATGAACTCACGTCCTACTATTCAGTTATAACAGACGAGATGACTTCATCCAGAATACAGGATGCAATTGGACATTATATGGAGGCTAAGTAAGATGGTCTTGTTTGTGGAATATATTAGAAAATTGATGGGGTGGTGTCCGCAACAGGATTTTGAATCCATGCAGTTTCAAACATGCGCAGCCCATACCCCCTCATCAAGCATAAATCCGATTGGGGTCAGCAGCAAACCAGCCGGGCGAATGGATGTGCCTCTTCACGGCACAGGGGGCTTGGGTAGGATACTGGTTATATTCGCCCTGTATATATTTTTCATGGCTATCTCTCTCTTTGACCATCTGAACAGAACTTTTGTGAGCTATCTTGCAGTAGTGCTGACGGCTGTTGCGTTAATCACAATACTATTCCTGCTTGATCACAAAAAAATGACGTTTTATTCGGAAATGATCAGGATACAGACACCATTCTCAAAATCAAGTAATTTCCGGATTAAAGATGTGACAAGCGTAAAAACTGTTGATAATATCGTGTACAAACAGATGAGATGGGCTTATATTGGATACATAGCAGCTATTGTGTTCTTCGGTGTTAAGGCTACGTGGGATTTGTACAGCCTGGTGGCACATCCGGTAGTGTGGAAAGAATCAACAAATATCGGAATGAGCATGTTATTGTTTTTTGTTAGTATACTCCTGTTTTACAGGAGTTACCGCAGGTCCCGATATCCAAAAGTTATCAAAATAGATGTTAGAGATAAGAATATCACACTGTCTCCAAGAAACGAATTTGAGTATGATATGCTAAAGGAAAAACTGGGACAATGATTGGCATTTTTGCAGAACGGGTAAGGAAGATCATGGGCTGGTGCCCGCAAAAGGATTTCGGGTTTATGCAAGCCGGGGATACAAAGCACAGAACAGGCATGCATGATTTTTGTGCCGGATATGGAGACACGCAAAAAAAGCGGCAGGAAAAGGTACTTGTGGACGTCCCTGTTCTGGATTCAGGC
>JAUVET010000286.1 GCA_030594665.1 Methanosarcinaceae archaeon | reverse complement strand
ATCCACAAGTGACACCTTGACACCCATACATGGTTCTCTTGAAAGGGGTCCTGCCTTCATGACTTCCTCGAATCCTTCAAGAACAAGTTCCATAGTCTCATTCAGGTGCTGGATACCTTTTGTCATATTAAGATATATATTGCTCTCAAATATGTCAGCAATACCTTTTCCTTCCTCTTTGGTCAGACCGACAGCCATCAATTTCTCACGGCGCTCAAGTTCAGGCATTCTCATTGAGATCTCACCGCTCTTGATAAGAGCAACAACTTCCGGTGAGAGTGGCTCAACAATAATATAGAACCTGTTGTGCCTGTTTGGTGATTTACCTTCAACAGGACCTGCGTGTCCGGTTATTGTCTCACGATATACAACGATCGGCGGGGTCGTGGAAATCTCAACACCTTTATCACGCTCGATCCTGTGAGCAATTACCTCAAGGTGTAATTCACCCATACCTGCAAGCAAGTGCTCACCAGTCTCTTCATCAAGAGTGATCTTAAGTGTAGGATCTTCCTTTGCGACCTGTCTTAATACCTCTACCAATTTCGGCAAGTCCTTCATGTGCTTTGCTTCGACAGCAACAGTCACGACAGGTTCACTTGCATGAGTAATGCTCTCAAATACATCCATATCTTCAAGTGTGGTAACAGTCGAACCAACGATCGCATCCTTAAGTCCGGTCACAGCAGCAATATTTCCTGCAGGGATCCTTTCCACTTCAAGCCTTTCCGGGCCCATGAAAATACCAACCTGCTGGATCCTGTTCTGTTTTGCCGCACCTGATACATAAACTTCCATACCCCTTGATAATGATCCGCTAAACAGCCTGCCTGTTGCAACTTCTCCTGCATGCGGGTCCATTGAGATATCAGTGACCATAAACGCAAGGTCTCCATCAGCATTTGCTGTAGCCATTGATCTGCCGATCTCGCTCTCCATGTCACCGTGCCAGATGACATTTACCCTTCCTTCCTGTGCTTCAATAGGACTTGGAAGGAAACGGATGACCATATCGTTTACCGCTTCATGGAGTGGACATTTCTCGGCAAGTGATTTCATATCCTCATCACGGCAATAATTGAACACATCATTAAAGGATACGCCTGTTCTTTGCATCATAGGTACACTGATCGCCCAGTTGTACAATGCCGAACCAAACGCAACAGTACCGTTTGCCGCATCAACCCTACAGCCTGCCTTATAGCGCTCTTCGTTCATACCTTTGATGAGTTTGTTAACGTGATCGATCAATTTACCCAGTCTGATCTGCATTTCCTGTGCATCGACCTGCAATTCATTGATAAGCCTGTCAACCTTGTTGATAAACAGGACCGGCTTGACATTTTCCTTCAATGCCTGCCTCAAAACCGTCTCGGTCTGTGGCATTGTACCCTCAACAGCATCGATAACAACGACCGCACCATCTACCGCGCGCATTGCACGTGTAACGTCACCGCCAAAGTCAACGTGTCCTGGTGTATCGATAAGATTGATCAGGTACTCCTTGCCATCATAATCGTGCACCATTGACACGTTTGCCGAATCGATCGTGATTCCACGTTCCTGTTCCTCTTCATCAGAATCCATGAACAACTGTCTGCCTGCAAGCTCCTTGGATATCATTCCTGCGCCTGCCAACAGATTGTCCGATAAAGTAGTCTTACCGTGATCAATGTGTGCAACAATACCGATATTCCGGATCATTTCCGGATTGCCCATAAGCGCTGTCACACGCTCAACCATTTTCTTCCTTCGTCCCATACTTACTACCTACGTAAATTGATTATAATAAAATCTATGTCATAAAAAAGGCAAACGCATTAACGCGCTGCCTTTGCAACTCTTTCCTTTCCATCTTTACGGTTGATCGAGAAACACTTTGCATCACGCTTTGATGCTGCGATCAGTTCCGATGCAAGACATTCTGCAAATGACCTTTTTGACTTGAATGCAGACTGGTTCGCACCCATTGATATGTACCGCAGCGCTGAATCTACACGGCGCTGTGGTGCGGTATCAACTGCTTTTGGCACGGATATCCCACCGTATTTAAGCCTGACAACTTCCTCTCTCGGACCTGCATGGGAGATCGCATCAACCAATACCTGTACAGGGTTCTTTTTTGTCCTCTTATTAATGATATCAAAAGCATCATCCACAATACGCATTGCAAGCTGTTTTTTACCTGTGTTCCGACCATCACGCATCACATTGTTTACCAATCGTTCAACGATTGAAAGGTTTGACTTATTGAACTGCTGTTTTGCATGTTTTCCGCTTGTATGTGGTAAAACCACATGGTCAAGATTTACGTATCTCTGAATACCCTGGTCAGTCACTTCGACCTCTGAGAGATCCCATTTACTGAATAATTTAGACATATATGATTATCTCCTTGGTTTTTCCTTACGGCCGATGACCATTTCTCTTAAACATACATTATTGACCGCTGTAACTTTGAAACGAACACCCGGGATATCACCCATTGCACCGCCCATACGACCACCAATTCTCTCAACTGTTACTTCATCGTGCTCATCGATAAAGTTAATTGCACCGTCCCCCGGACAGAAAGCGGTTGCTTGACGACCGTTTTTGATCAATTGAATTCTAACACATTTCCTTATTGCCGAGTTTGGCTGTTTTGCTTCAACCCCGACTTTCTCAAGCACAATTCCGCGACCCTGTGGTGCGCCACCGAGTGGATCTGATTTCACATCCAAT
>JAUVET010000099.1 GCA_030594665.1 Methanosarcinaceae archaeon | reverse complement strand
CATCAGGTTGGCATCAACCAGTGAACCAAAACACCCATTACAGATGGTCAACAGGTCATTCCCCATTTCCTCAGATAGTGTAATGTTCCTGGACGCCATCGACAGCCAGGTGGTCTTGTCAAAGGATTTGAACACACCCGGGGCAGGACAGCATGAAGCACCTTCCAGATCTTCCAGTTCAACGCCCAGCTTTTCCATGACCTTTTTGGTAGATATCTCAATACCAGGGTAACGGTTCGGGGCAATACAACCCAGGAAAAATGATAATTTGCTCATTTCTTTTCCTCCTCTTCGGCTACAATCTCATCAAACCCTGCAATATGCAATATTTTTTTGACTTCATCAAGTGCATTAGGGAATCTGTGCACAGTTGGCGGAACCTCATCCAATCCCAATGCCTTGCGTTTTTCTTTTGTATCGTCATTGATGGGTACGGCATGTCCGGAATTGAAAACCAATCGCCCTACATTCTTATGTGCCGGCAGCATGATGCCGTTATGGACTGCAATGGTACGGATCTTGAGCAGGGTATCTACATTCTTTACACCCTGTGGGCACCGTTCTTGACACTTATAGCACGTTGTACAATACCAGAGATACGGACTGTTTAGAAGTTCATCCTTCATTCCGAGGTTTGCCATGCGCAGGAATTTACGGATATTGAATTCGGGTTCCTGTTCGGCCATGGGACAACCGGAAGAACAACCGGTACAGTTGAAACACAGGGCGATCTTATCGGCACCCGGTTCTTCAAATATTTCCTCCCTGAACTCCGGGGAAAGATCGGATGTCTTAATAGTGTCACTCATCGTTCTTACCTCCCTTTTGCCCGGCAAGGAACACTGTCAGGTCCTTTATTTCAAATTCATAGTTCTCAACTGATCCCTGTTCATTTTTCATGCACGTAAGATGTGCAAGGCATTTTGGACAGGTCGTGATCAAAACATCGGCTCCGGTATCCTTTGCCTCATCAAGTTTTGCTTTTCGCAGTGCTTTACTCTTGTCGTTACAGTTCATCATCGAACTGACACCACAGCACCAGGCATCCTTTTTGTTATGTTTCATCTCAGTTATGCTGGCACCGCTGTTGGTCAGGGCATCCCTTGGTGCGTCGTATTCACCCATGTGACGACCCAGACGACATGCATCATGATATGTAACAGTGATACCGGAATCAGTGCTAGTGTTAGTGTTAAGATCTGCGTCCTTTAGAAGCTGGCTGATATGTACTACTTTTATAGGTAGGTCGTAATCCTGGCTGAGTGTACGGTAACATTCTGCACAGGAAGTAACAAGGGTCTCGATACCACTTTCTTCAATGAGTTTTGTATTCTGCTCTTTGAGTTTGTCAAATGTTGTTTTATCTCCCTGCCACAGTTGGTCATGGCCGCAACATTTCATTTGCAGGAGTTTGGGATCAAGTCCCATATCGTCAAGCAGTTCCATGGATGAATCTGCAATTGCCTTAAAGTCCACATTCACATTAAAGAACATATCATGGAAGTCGAGACACCCGGGATAATAGCCGACCTTTGAACTTTTGTTTCCTGTCTCTTTGAGACTGGTTCTGCTCCTGTCAAGGTCTACCATCATGTCAGCCAATAGGGTAAACACCCCCTCATGAGCAACTTTGGTTCCGGCGCCGATGCCGGCACTGTCCTTTTTTGCTCTCTCTTCCCTTACAAATTCAGGATAATCAACACCCTGCGGACATTCATCATAACAAAGGTTACAGGTTAAACAGTTCCAGATATCATCTGAATCCACTCCATAAACATTTGTCTTGTAAATCGTGTTTCTGGGAGAGGTCTTTACGACCCTTCTGACCGGACAGATGGCAGTACACTTTCCACATTGATAGCAAAGTTGAATGTTTGATGACATATTACTCACCTTCATATATGGTATAACATAACTGTAATACATTATTCGACTGAATATCTGTATTTAACCCTGACTTTGACTGTTACAATTGATAAAAATGATCTTAGTTATGTCTTTTTAATCAAAAATGCAAACAAAACTAAGAACATTTGATATCACTCCATACAAAAATATATGCTTTTCCATTGGAACATTGGAACGATTCTTGTAGTGCAGAAACAAAACAGACCGCTGGCAACAACCACGCCGTAGGCGGCGCGCTCCACCCTTACCGACTTGCATTCGCAAGACACGCAATTTCTACTTTCACAGTAGTTCACACATGCACAATGACATCGACGCTTAAAATCTCGATGCACATTCGAGTCAGTGGCGGAGGAAGGCGCCGCATGGTGCTATGAACGAGAACGCAATGATGCCAGAACGTAAAGAAAAGCACGGATGAAGGCAGATGCCACCAAACACAGGTTTTTCCCTCTGATCACACCTTATTGTACCGGTATGACCAGAGTTAAATTACTTACTTAGACGTCTACTTATACTCATCAATAATTGATTCCTTACAAAGTTCAACACCATGCCGGTGTGCTGCACGACCGATCATGTGCGCCGCAATCGGTGCAGTAAGCAACAAGAATAGACCAACCGTCAGGGCTTTTACACCCATTGGGGTAAATCCTACTCTTAACAGGATACTAAACATTACAGCAAACGCACCAAGTGTTCCAATCTTTGTAGTTGCATGCATGCGGTTATACACATCCGGCAAGCGCAAAAGCCCGAGCATTCCAAGGGATACGAATACCAGGCCTATGATCAAAACGATATTGCTCAATATTTCAAGAACACTGCTTATTTCGCTCATAATACCACTCCTTCATCAAGATATTTGGATATCGTAACCGTCCCTACAAAGGATATGATCGAGAGTACCAGTGCCACATCCATGAAAAACACAGAACCCTGTACAAATGAATAGACACCCAGCATTACCACGATCACAGTTGTCATAGCATCCACAGCAATTACCCTGTCAGGCACTGTCGGTCCCTTAATGACCCTGTAAACACAGGGTACCATGGCAATCACCATAAACAGCAATGCAAGATCAAGTAATAATGAACTCATTCAAATGCCTCCAGTGTATATTTTTCCAGATCAGTCTTTATGGATTTCCTGACACCATCCGGATCAGATGCGTCAATGCAGTGAACATAAAGCACAGATTCATCGTCTGATACATCTATAGTCAGGGTTCCGGGCGTAAGTGTGATGGTGTTAGCAATTGCAGTGATACCTAAATGGGTCTTTGAGTCGATCGGTACAGCAACAATTCCGGGTTTGATATCTATTTTAGGCTGGATAACGATCTTCCCAACCGCAAGACTTGCTTTTATAATCTCAATGATCAGTATTACGAAATACTTGATCTCCTTCGGAATGCGGGTAGTGGCATCCTTGAAGGATACTTCCTCCCCGAATTTGTAAAGCGGTTTGAACGGTCTTATGACAAATGGACCGAGCACCAGGCCAAATAGGAAGTTCTCGATAGTCACACTTCCATGTACAAAGCACCATAACAGTGCAAGGGGTATTGAATACAACAAATATCGTTTCATCGGACCACCCTCGTCATAACTGCATCAATATATGGTTGCGGATCAACTATCTGGGCGGCAGTAGCCTGTGCAAGAGCAATTAGTGGTTCTGCATATACTCCCAATACAAGGACTCCTATCGCCAGTATGATAATAGGAACAGTAAGCAGTGGTGACAATGCATGTGATGAATACTCACCATATTTTTTAGTATCCCGTGGCTCGCCCCAGAACATTTTCATCCATGCCATGAACATGTAGAAAAGAGTCAGGACTGCAGATAAAAGTGCTATTGTGATAGGGATATAAAATTCTTCATTAATACCTGCATCGAACAATAAGAATTTCCCAATGAATCCGCCCGTTGGTGGGAATCCTGCGATCGACATTGCACCTATAAGGAACATGCCTCCCATAAGTGGTGAACTCTTTATCATTCCCCCCATCTTATCCATATCACGTGTATGTGCATGATGTATAATACCGCCGGATGCCAGGAACAACATCGACTTTGCAAATGCGTGGTTTACAAGATAAACAAGCGCTGCAGCAATTGTGTACACCGACCCCATACCAATACCGAGGAACACGTAACCTATTTGTCCTACACTTGAATATGCCAGCAGGCGCTTGACATCGTTTTGTCCGATCGCTGACACTGCACCGATTACTATTGTAACAAGAGAAAGTATGATTATGATCGGCTGGAACATATCCAATGTAACAGTGAACATCAGGAAAAATACACGAAGCATTCCGTAGACACCCACTTTTATCAAAACACCACTTAACATTGCACTTATTGGTGATGGTGCGGTTGGGTGCACATCAGGCAACCAGTAATGAAGTGGGAATAACGCTGCCTTGTTACCGAACACAACAATAAACAATAACGCAATTGGGTAAATATGCCAGGGTAGTGTGCCTGAGGCACTCATAGCACTGACCTTTACGGAAATATCAGCCATGTTCACTGTTCCAACGGTTGCATAAAGGGACGCAATTGCAATTAGCATCACAATAGAACCGATCATGCTGAGTACCAGATACTTGAAAGTTGCTTCCATCTTGTCAGAACTTTTGGTGACCCCGCCCTTTTCGTTTGCAACCACAAGTGCGCATGAAGATAATAGAAGGATCTCAAAGAATACGAACAGGTTGAAGATATCACCTGTTAAGAACGAACCTGTGAGTCCTGCCATCAGTAAATTGAACAATGAATGATAACTGGAACTCAGTGATCTCTCTTCGATATATTCCAGTGAATACACCAGTGATAAGAACGAGACAAAGAGCGTTAAAAGCACCATTCCTGCACTCAGCAGGTCGGCAACAAGAACGATCCCGTACTTGCCCCATTCGCCTACTTCATACACTATGATACCATTTGTCCAGACCTGCTCAAGGAGAACGGCACTCAGAACCAGCATACAAAAGGTAACAAGTACGTTCAAGACTTTTTGCAGAGCCGGGCTCGACCTTAAGAATATCATGACCGCCGCCATAAGTATGGGTGTTGCGATCAGCAGTATCGGGATATGATCTAACAATGATGTCATCCCCACAACCTCCGGAGTTCCCGAAGATCGGTAGTGCCATATTCCTCATGGATACGGTAAGCAAGGATCAGTATGAACGCGGTTGTTGCAAGACTGATAACAATTGCGGTCAGCACAAGAGCCTGAACAAGAGGATCTACATATTCGATATGGGTGCCGGCAGATACAACCGGTGCCAGCACACCGTCTGCTAAAACGTCATTGAATACTGTACCGGATGCGTCTGCTGCACCATGTTCTCCATGTGAACCGATAATAATAGGGACCTTTGTACCTGTAAACACACCGGCAGATACGATTAACATATTCACTGCATGCGAAAGAACACCAAGTCCGATGATCACTTTAATAATATCCCTGCGCAGGATCAGGAATGTACCAAATCCAAAGAGCATTGCGATGGTAAATGAAAGAAGTGTATTATTCATTTGTCATCACCTACGTTCTTGAATATGAATAAAAGACTACCAATAACAACAAAATACACTCCAATATCAAATAGACCGGCTGACACCAGTTCGATCTCACCGATCAATGGCAGGTGCACAAACTCAACTGCACTCCTGAAAAAGTTATGCCCGACAAACAATGCCCCGAATGCAGTTATGCATGAGAGCAAGAGACCGAATGCGAACCATTTGGCCCAGTCCGGGTTGAAAAATTCTTTTATGTAGTCAAGACCGAATACTACGTACAGGAGTCCTATTATAGAGGCAAACATAACTCCACCGATAAAGCCGCCACCCGGGTTATTATGGCCGGCAAGCAGCAATGAGATCGAGAACAGGATAACTAATGGAACACAGATCTTTGTGATTGTTTTTGTAATAAGCGTGGTCATTTTTCTTCACTCCTGCTGTGGATAAGATTGTATACGCCAAGCGCTGCAAGACACAGCACGGATATTTCCCCAAGGGTATCATAACCCCTGAAATCAACGATGATGACGTTGACAATATTGTGCCCGCCTGCAAG
>JAUVET010000276.1 GCA_030594665.1 Methanosarcinaceae archaeon | reverse complement strand
CTTCGCTTCGACATCTGTGAGTGTTGCGCCGCACAGGTCGCATTGCTCGACCTCATGCAGTTCGATGTGATCAGGTTCTTCCACTGGTTCCAGTGTGTGACCAACATGCCCCTCCTGCCCACCGTTCTTTTTGTTGCCCGGCTTTCTCCGGCTTTTGGTGCGGGGCTTCTTGAGACCATCGCTGGAAGGGGGCTTGCTGCTGTTTTTGCTGTTCTTGTTCAGCTGATCTTGCAAGGCTTGCAGTTGATCCTGCAGGGTCTGTAATTCCCGTGCGAGGTGATCGAATAGTTGAATGGTAGCCTCTTCCCCTCGCCGGTGAGCAGCACGAATCTCATCATGCGTAGGCATGTACATCGGGTTCCCCATCCATCAAACGAAATATTTTATTTACAACCATTGCAATGGGAAATATAATCTCATTAATAATGAATTTTGCGGTGGTGGGGTGAGTAGTTACAGATAATCAAAGTCGTAGTAAAAGAGGGGAACAATAAACCTTATTTTTTGGATGGCGTTGCTTACATAAGATCAGGGACAGAAAACGTTGTCACTCCACCTGACGAACTGAGAAGATTGTTTTTGAAAACGGATACACGGCACTGGGATGCAGAGATCTGTGAAGGAGCGACATTAGATGATGTGGATGAAGAAAAGGTCAAACTGTTCTTGAGAAAAGCAAAAGGCGAAAGAAATTTTGATGTTGAAGAAACCATTTCCGTAAGCGAAGAACTGGAGAAACTGGGACTTTGGGATGATAAATATAAATTAACAAATTCGGCTATATTATTATTCGGAAGGATGCCTCAGCGACATTTCTTGCAGGCAGAGGTCAGGTGTGCTCGTTTCAAAGGAACGAAACCGTTAGAATTTATAGATATGAAAGTTTTTGATGGCAGTATTGTTGACCAGGTTGATGCGGCGGAGGCTTTTGTTTTGAGGCATATACCCCGATCTGCATGGATTGAGCCGACGAAAATTGAGCGACAGGAAAAATGGGAATATCCACCCGACGCCATAAGAGAGGCAATTGTTAACGCTCTTTGTCACAGGGACTATGAATCCACGGCAAACGCCCAGATCAGAATATTTGATGATCGAATCGAAATCTGGGGTTGTGGTCTTCTCCCGCAGCCTTTAACACCAGATGATTTGAAAAGAAAACATAAATCAATCCCAAAAAATCCATTGATTGCAAAATGCTTCTTTTTAATAAAATATATTGAGCAATGGGTAACTGGAACGAACCGGATGATCGATAAGTGTCTGGATCATGGCTTACCTGAACCAATCTTTGAAGAGATCTCTGGTGACTTTGTTGTGACCTTCAGGAAGTACCATATCGATGATGAAATTCTGAAAGAACTGACCGAAAGGCAGAAGAGAGTTATTGAATATCTAAAAGGGAAGGATAAGACGATATCAAATAAGGAATATCAGGTATTGTTTGGGGTTTCAAGAAATACTGCATCCAATGATCTGAATGGTCTGGTTGAAAAGGAGATCGTAATACGGACCGGCGAGGGGAAGCGAAGTACAAGATATCTGCTCAAATGATGTGCAAAAAATGTGCAAAAAACGGATGAGACAGAGAAGTTCTCGTATTCCGGATTATTAAGGACATTACGAGAAGTGAATGGTGAGACGATCAATAATGCTATACGCCTCGCGTTTCACGTTTTGACATAAATTAAATACTTTGGGTATTCGATCAAGCTCTCTATCATGTTACTCCTGCAGCCCTTTTAAGAGTTTCTTCGTACATATCCGCAATGGTTCTCCAATCGAAGTCCATGGCGATTTTCATATATCGATCTTCATCCTGTTTGTGATTCAAGAGTTCATGAACCATTTCGGTAAAACTGCTTTCGTCGTCATAATAGAATAGGTCATCGCCGAGCAAATTTTCTAAAGCGATCATTCTACTTGATAAAACAGGTTTTCCACATGCCAGATAGTTGAAAACTTTTCCGCCAACTGTGATCTCGTTTTTCTTAACGTGCTTTAAAGGATTAAGTCCTATGTCCATTGCCGATATATATTTATAAAGTTCGTTATATTCGATCCTGCCAGTGAATATAATCTTATCCAACACTCCTAACTTTTCTGCAAGTTCTTTTATCATTTCGCCATAATCGGTAAACAGTTCGGGACCGACTACAAGCAACTTAACATCCAGTTCCGGCAAAGCTTTGATCACAGTTTCCAGATCGACCCAGTATTCAAGTGATCCGACATACCCGATCACCGCCCCCTCCAGACCCATATTCTTCTTAGCAACTTCAGTTGGCACTTGTTTAAAGACTGTTGTATCAACCCCATTCGGGATTATATGTACATCATTTACGCCGATTGAATTTAAGAAGCTCTTAAACTCTTCTGTAACAGTAATAACAGAATTTGCACTCCTTAGATTATAACGGATAATTGATCGAACACCTGTTTTTACAATCCGTCCAACGAACGAGTTTGGGTAATATGTTGCTGCAGATTCTTCGTAATGATCGAGGTAATCAAAAACGACTGGAACTTTTCCTTTTACGATATTGACCAGAAAAGCCGGCAATATATTGGCTGAGACTATAACATCAATTTTTTCGTTTTTGATAATCTTTCTCATCCGTAGTAAATGGGAAAAACTGTTTAGAATGTAGTATAACGAAGGATCATCAACATCAATTGAAGTCACATCATGTAGATGGCATCTGGTGGTTCTTGCCCTCTGTTTCTCGAATTTTTTCAGTGTGAAGTTGACAACGTGCACATTATGCTTTTCAGCAAGGATGTCAAAGATAAAGTTTAACCGGTTTGGTACGGGATGTTTGGTCCAATCCGTAGTTGGGATCACTAAAATGTTCATT
>JAUVET010000166.1 GCA_030594665.1 Methanosarcinaceae archaeon | reverse complement strand
ATGACAAAAAGACAGCAAAAGGCAGATGAGATCAGTGTAGGTTTTCTCTCGTATGAATTTCCCCCTAAAATTTTTGGTGGGGTTGGAGTCCATGTGAGTGAGTTGACCAGACATCTTGCTGAGAGCATCCAGCATGTGCATGTATTCACATCACATGTTGAAGGATTGAACAGCCAGAAGGCAGGAAGTGTGTATGTGCACAGGTCATCTAAACCTTTAGTAAAGTCATCGAACCATTCCAGTAATGTGTTTGAAAATATTACAACCAATGTCAACGTGGCAGGGATGGTGGGGAAGCACATTTCTGTTGATAAACTTGACCTGTTGAATTCGCATGGAGGATTGACCCCGGTGGCTGCAACAGAAGCAATAAATACGACCCATCTGCCTCTGATGATGACAGCTCACAGTTCCAGGATCAACATCCCCGATCCAGACGGGTTGAGTGTTGTTATGGAGCAGAATGTAATGGGTAAGGTGGATAGGTCAATTGCAGTATCGGGATACGTGCAAAGGGAACTGAAACCGACCTTTGGTGTGGATGTATTGGATGGCCAGAAAGCAGGAAGTTTGTCTGCACACAGGGTGTCCAAACCTTTAATACCGTCATCGAACTATTCCAGGAAGGATTTTGAAAGGATAATGACCAATGTCAATGTGGCAGAGATGGTGGATAAACACATTTCTGATGAAAAACTTGACCTGTTGCATTCGCATGGAGGATTGATCCAGATGGCTGCAACAGAAGCAAAAAATATGACCCATCTGCCTCTGGTAATGACGGCTCACAGTACTGAGATCAACAGGGTCAGGCCGGATAATCTCAGCCTTTTAATGGAACAGAATGTGGTGGGTGAAGTTGACAGGTTCATTGCAGTATCGAGATCCATGCGAACGGAACTGAACCGGACCTTTGGTATCGATTATAACAAGATCACGGTCATACCGAACGGCGTGGATTCTGCGGTCTTCAAGCACCAGAATGCTGATGATATCCGCAGTAAATACCAACTTGATAACAGGTTTGTCGTGCTGTTCGTTGGAAGGGATGATCCACAAAAGGGTGCGAAGCGCCTGGTTGATGCCGTGAAGGGTCTTGCTAAGCAGATACCTGAGATCATGGTTGTCATGGTCGGCCAAAAAGATATCTATTCGGATAAACATATCCTCTGCCTCCCACGCGTCAGCAGAAGTGAACTCGTCAAGTTATATTCCCTTTCCGACGTGTTCGTTCTACCCAGTATCTACGAACCTTTCGGTATTGTCCTCTTAGAGGCCATGGCATGCGAGACCGCATGTATTGGAATCCGGACCGGTGGTATACCTGATATCATAGACCATAACGGAACAGGGCTTTTGGTAGAACCGGAAAATGCCGGAGGTCTTTCAGATGCAATCTCCAATATATACCATGACCCTGAAAAAAGGTGCAGAATGGCCAAAAACGGAAGGGATAGAGTGGTCTCACACTTTGACTGGAATTCGATCTCGGCGAAGACCATTGGAGTATACAAGCAGGTACTGCATTAAAATTGTAAAATGAGTTCCAGAGTTGCCCCATAAACACGAGGGGCGCATTTCGCAGGCGTGGAGTGTTGCTGAGGTGCTGCGCGCATATGTTGAGGATGTGGTTTGGGGTGGGGAGATTTGAAAGGTGATTTTAATAGCAATTAATCAATCCACCGCAGGCGGCGCATTCCCTCACTACTGAACAATAGATAAGCACATACACGTTTCCCAAAAATGCTGCTATCAAGATTGATACTTCGGCAGCGTCACATGGATTGTTGTCCCAACCCCTTTTTCACTTTCAGCCCATATCTTTCCATTATGTGCTTTAACTATGAGTTTGCTGATATACAAACCCAATCCTGTTCCCCCATATTTGCGCTTTGTAGAAGCATCGCCCTGATAGAATCTCTTAAATAAATTACCAATCAGCTCTTGAGACATTCCAATTCCAGTATCACTCACCGCAATATGCAGATCATTTTTGTCCTCATATGCGGATACTTTAATCTCACCAGATAGCGTGAATTTAATAGCATTGCCGATCAGATTTATCATAACCTGCATCAACCTATCCACATCTGCCTGGATAAGAGGTAAATTATCGGTCACTTCTTTTTTGATAACCAGCCCGTGATTCTTGGCCTGTGGAAGCATATCAAGAACGGAATTATCAATTACATCAGCAATCTGGACAGGCTTGAATATATATTTCATCTTTCCGGACTGTGAAATACTCAAATATAAAACTGAATCGATTAGCCGTTCAAGCCTGTTAGCATTACGCAAAACTGTACCGATAGCTTTTTTTTGCTCCTCGTTTAGCACACCTAACGTCTCATTCTTTATTACTTCACTGAACCCCTCAATTGAAACAAGGGGTGTCTTGAGTTCATGGCTTACGTTTGATAAGAACTCATCTTTCATCTTGTCAAGAGATTTGAGTTCTTCATTTATTTTTATAAGTTCCTCTGTATATTTTTTTAGTGATTCTTCAGCTTCCTTGCGCTCAGTAATATCAATACCCTGGGCAATAATTGCTGAAACTGTCTTGTCATCTTCATCATATAGATTTGCAGAATTCCACAATATTAAACGGATAGTTCCATCCTTGCGAAGAATAGGAATCTCCACCAATTTCCAGTGTTCGCCATTCAAAGTACGGTTAATCTCATTCAATATTTCCTGCATACTTGAATCAGGGAAAAGCATGTTTAGTTTTTTGTCTATCAACTCGTTTGATGTATAGCCCGTAAGTTGTTCAAAGGCATAGTTGACCCTTGTAATCATTAAATTCGGATTCCATACAATAAACGGGGCATTGGTATAGTCAATTAATTTATTCAGGTAGTCACTGGTTTCCCGCAACGTTTTTTCTGTTAGTTTGGCTTTTGTGATATCACGGCTTGATTCGATTATCTGGATAACTTCACCATTCTTATCAAAAATAGGGGTGACAACAATATCAACGAATAATTCGTTTCCTTCGCGATCATGATGAATGTGCATGACTCTTTGTGGTGCTTTTGTAGCAATTACCTTCTCTAATGGGCATGGTTCATCAGGCGTTTCACATGGTGAGTCCCTTTGATGATTTAATTGGTAACAATGAAGGGATTTCTCAACCGGATGCTGATCATTGTTGAAATCCCGTGCTGCTTTGTTTGCCAATAATATCTCAAAATTGCTTATGTCAACCAGTATTGTTGGATCTCCGATACTGTCGATCAAATTCCGGATTTTATTCGTGCGCTCCTCGACCCGGTACTCGAGTAATTCGCTATACGATCTCAGTTCATCCAGCAGCTGCAATCTTTTTTGGTTCAGGGTGGCAACTATCATACCAACAAGCACAAACATGGATGCCCGCATCGCATCTGCCCAGATAGAGGTCGCTATTGGGCTTATGACATGTGAAATCAATAGCACTATGCCAAGAAATACCGCTACCGCTATGCCTTTACGTGACCACCACAAACTCGCAAGGACAATGGGCACATAAAAAAGATGAGTAAAGATAACATCAATTTTTAAGATAAAATGAAAATAATAAACTAACAATGAAGAAATTACCAGCAGAATTGCAATGATAATAATTTTGTGTTGTTCTTTTATGTCAAATACTTTCATGTTTTGACCTCTTTAATTTTGGTATGAAAAACACATCACCATTTACATACACGTGTGTCCCAAAGAGTCATGAAAGTTTCTTTTGGCTTCATGTGAGTTCGTATATACTCCTTTTTTGCAAGAGCATTGTATCTTGTAACCTACTCGAAAAGTAGGTCAAGAGGGATAACAAACATTGCGTTTGGGATTACGTTCCCGTAAATTAACCTGTTACCCACTCATCCTTTTAGTACACGAATTAGGTACGTTTTGGACACATAAATAGATTTGTACCACATATAACTAGCGAACTTATGTAAAAAAATACAACCAGGGATGTTTCCTCCTCGACCTTCAAACTTGAAATTGAGAATCAAGAGGTCGAATATGAACAATAATATCCACTTATACATCGGAATTGACGTATCGAAAGACAAACATGACATCTGTACAAGAAAATCTTCGCTGACGCTCAGATTAACTTGGAGTACATAATTTTACAAATTATATACAACGAGAAAATGCTCACTTCGTTCGCATTAACTCGCACTATATATTTATAAAATATATACTATAAACAAACAACGACGGGAACGTGCTCAAATGCTTTCAGATCCGAAACAATCAATCTTCAGTTTTCAAATATTGTCTTGTATAACTGACAATTTGATCCAAATTTACCACACTTCACCAAACCAAACTCCCCCTTTCCTGCCATATCTACTTAAATAACATCCAAACAAAACACTATCAAGGACATTCCATGCCACAAAACACCCTATCGATCGAAGAGATCGAGAAATTAAGTTATTATGACCTCATGGGTTACCTTGAGGTGCCTTTTTTCCAGATAGGTGGATTGTCATCCACAGAAAAGTTGGGTGAACTATGCAGTATCGACAAAAA
>JAUVET010000261.1 GCA_030594665.1 Methanosarcinaceae archaeon | reverse complement strand
TGCACACTCCCATATCGCAGAGGGTAAACGGTGGGATTTTGGCAATACTATCTTTTCGCACTCCATGTTATTGAAATGGTCGGGAGATCCTCCCATAAATCCGTACACGGACTGCAGCGGATCTCCGGCAATCGTGATATTATCAATGTTGGGTTTCCACATGTCGAAAATTTGTAGTTGTAGGTTCGTCAGGTCCTGGAATTCGTCGATTAACAGAGTATCAACGATCGGACACAAGCCCGCGTCAAGTACATCTATCAGCATGTCACTAAAATCAAGATATCCGTTGTCTTCTTTCCACGTTTCATATGTCTGCAGGTGTAATGGAACTTTACGCGGTTGTGTTTTCAGGCTTCTGAAGTGCGGGTATCTCGTGCATTCCTTTAGTGTGAGCGTGTGGTTTTTTAGCCACGCATAACAATCTATAAAACCATGTGCTGCTTCGGTGCGTGTTTCGTCTCTGATTGTGAATTTTAGTCCAGTTTCGGAATTGAATTTGTTTATTGCCGTCTGGTTTATGACTTTTTTATATTGTTTGCCGCCCAATAGCGCGTAACATACACCATGAATTGTGTTCACATCGCCTTTTAGAGTTTTTGCATCCACATTTAACATTTTGGCAAGTTCAGTTTGAATATTATCGGCTGTGTTTCTGCGGAATGTGGTGAGCAACACACTCCCATTCGGTAACACACCATCACCCAATCTACACTTAATAAACTCGTTTCGAAGGTAATATGTTTTACCACAACCTGGGGCGCCCCATATTGATTTTACCGTCATTTTTACTCACCTCTAAATACGCAGGTTACATTCTAGATACACAGGTTACACTCTCCCTGTTCTGGTGTGTAACCAAAAAACGGGTACCCTCTCCGTATAGTTACACAGGTTACATAGGTTACATGCGAATATATGAAAAAGGACTCCTATAGAGTGTAACCTAGTTTTCCACATTTTGCTCACTCCAATTTTTATCGACAATATCCGCAAAAAACCACCAACATCTAATTGTTGTCGTGTCAGGCAATTTAACAGGGAAGGTTTTTGCAAGTTTGTATCCTTTAATTGTCATCGCCACACTGACGTCTGGAAGTTTTGTCGATATTGGAATTTCACTCAACATTAACGCAATAGCACTAGACGGAACAACATAATATTCTAGGTCGCCGTGTGGATTATGCGGGACCATGTGCGTACAGTTTTCACGTTCTTTCAATTTGTTTTTGTCGTCCGAAAAATTCATGTCATTGCACATTTTTTCCAAAAGCAAATCTGCTGCCATGGTTGCGGCGGTTTCAACTATCCCAACATCATCCGCAGCAACCATAATCCACTTAACATAAGTGAACCATTCGTTTTTATTAATCGTTACAATATCTTTTGAAACATTCGCATACATAGTCCTGAATCTGCCAGGTCCTTGTATAAGCTGCGCTAACGAAATTTGAAAGCTCTCACCCCCAAATTTAAACGTGTAAATTTTCGTCTCGTCTTGTTTTGCGGACCGCGATACTGTTATATCCCCATCTTTCAACAACCTAAAAACATCCGCAATATGAACAGGGGCATTACTCGTGTCTGACACTGGGACTTCTGGAAGTGCGTTTGGTTTGTTCCGCTTATCTTTATACCCAGGCTCAAATAACTCCCGAACGTCCGACCAATGTTTACTTTCACATGAATGGTGTTTGCAATCAAACCCTAAACGTCCATCATCAAACTGAAAAATTGCACTGTCCTTCCCTTTATGATCCGGGTTAAAGGGGCATTCCTCTAACCTGTGCATTGTCCTGTGTTTGTCGGGTTGTGGTATAGTGGTTTGTATTCGTATATTGTGCTTATTCATGAACTCCATTAGATTGAACTTACCGCCTGTGTGCTTCGCTGTATCTGGTTTATATCCTGCACCCTGCGCGTTATCAAGCTCGCTTGTGTACATATCTGCAACCGCCTGTAATTGCGCAGTTGTCGTGATCTCTTTCGTTTCAGGTCTGTAGAGGATTTTTGATCTCCTGTGATATATTCCCATATCTGGTACTTCATCACCTTTGCGCGTTTGCGTGCCGTATAACTTCCAAATTCTCGCCGCATTGGCAAAGCCTTGAATATCAACTTTGTCTTTTTCAGGTTGGTTAAATTTTTGTATTATGACTTTTTGCACGGTCTTAACAAGGTCGAGTGATTCTGGTGTGTTGGGCTCGTCTATAAAAACATCAACATGCGCACCATTTCCGGAGTCCGCGACAATCGCATCACAAAAACCTTTGCTTATCAGCCATTCTTTTATTTCAAATGCTCGTGCTATACACAGCTCGTGTAGTGCGTCGGTAGACGATGTGTCAGGCGGTCTGACAGGGTCAATGTCGATAGGTAGCAACCTTCTTTTTTCGATATCTTTATCGCCTGCGGTGTGGTTTTGTCTTTCTTTCAGTTTATTGTGCGAGCGCGAGTGTAACTCTGGTTTTACGGGATTGCACGTATAATAAACAGCGGTATTATCCCGCTTTTCGTCGTACATGCTCACATCGCGTGCGCACGCCTCAAAGTGATCGTGATCGTAATACCCGGCAACCGTGCCATTTCGCCGCATCATCCGGATTTCCACAATGTCGCCTTTGTCAAACATCGCGTTCAGAGTGTCGCATATCTCCGATTCGTGTGCAAGTTTTCCATCTCGTGCCATTTTCATCTCTCCCCCTCGTTAAATGCCCCGCATGAATCTGAATAAGGGCAACTGTTGTCGGAACACGGAAAAACAAAACCTTTCAAAAACCGGCAGAAGTGAACATTAAAATAATCTTTCACTTCATGCCGATTTTCAATATCAATCGCTATGTTTATATTGCTTGGCGGCGTTGAAGAACTTGTATTTTTGATTTCTGTTTCGGTCGTTGCTAAGGCGGCCGGTGTATCTTTTTTCATGTTGCCACATCCATCAAATCACGGCATACTTCGATCACCGCACGCTCAATAGGCGTAAAAAGCGGAAGCAGTTCGGGGTCCATGTTCGCAAGGTCGCGA